>NZGS01000114.1 GCA_002690995.1 Rhodospirillaceae bacterium | reverse complement strand
CTCCAAAAAACTTTTTAATTTGCTGCTAGTTAAATAATGGAGTGTGGGAATTTATTCCATAAATTTCTTATGGAATTTGATAGGTTGCTAAAAAAATTATGGATAGTGATAACGAGGTCTCGCTGAGAAAATCGGGTTCTTGTTAAATTTCCCACTCTCTTGCGTGTGACCTTTTTAAGGAACGAGCCTTTTTACCGATTTTAAGTACTCGCTCGACGGAACCCCATCCGATCAGTTTAGTGACAGCTCTAGCTGTCTCTTCATTCCAGTTTTTATGATTTGTTGCAACGCTCTTGATAAACTCCAGATCTTTCTCTAGCGCTAATAATACACCGTTGCGGTCTGTGTTTTTAATCTTATTAGATTTTCCCATCGCTTTCCGTTCAATTTTCACCATCATCATAAGACCTCCTCTTTCTAAGGCGTTTCAATTTCTCCATAGATCCTTTTGTTGCTTTTGGTTAGTTCCCACGGCTGCTTTTTCCTATAGTATAAATATAGTGCAGTTGGCTGTATAATCGTGTGAGAATTCCCACGAACCAGTAAGTTGAGAGAAATTTAATGAGGTTTTTATTGTCCACTTCAGGCAAACTTTACCCAAATTCCAGGGTCTGGGCGGGAGGTAACGATGACTAAGGAATATTCTCTTGGAAACATAAAACTCTTATCTGATATACCGGAAGAAAAATTAAATTTGCTCGGACAACGCTGCAAGTGGCGGAGGTTCGAACCAGAGGAGCTGATTCTCAATTTAAATGACCAAAGTACAGATATTTACTTTATTGTCAGAGGAGAAGTTCAGGCTTCGGTCTTTTCTGAAACAGGTCGGCGTGTAATTATGAGCGATTTAAAGTCTGGTGATTATTTTGGAGAGTTTTCTGCCATTGATGGTCAACCACGATCCGCAACGATAGTCGCCCTAACAAGGACACTTGTTGCTCAGATGCCTGATGCTGTTTTTATAGACATACTTGCAAAATATCCCAGCGCGTCAATAGCAGTTATGAAATCGATGGTGAGTGTTATAAGAACACTCAACGAACGAGTGGTAGAGTTTAGTACTTTGGGAGTGCCAAACCGAATACATGCGGAACTGTTACGTCTTGCCCACGCCGGCCGAATAGTAGACGGGGCAGGACGGATTTCCCCACCACCTACGCATGCAGAAATTGCAGCTAGAATAAGTACACACCGCGAAGCAGTTACCCGCGAATTAAAACAGTTGGAAAGGAAAGGTGTTATAGAGCGTAATAGAGGGTCTATAGTTATTAAAAATTTAGAAGAATTCGAACAAATGGTTGAGGAGGCAAGAGCGGGCAAAATAGACTAATTGTTTTGGTCGATGACTATTGTTTGTTCAGGTAATGAAATGCGAAAAAAAGTTCTCTATCTCATAAAAGCCGGCGAAGATTTCTATGATTTGATAAGATCGGTCATGCCAGAAGACCGATACGAGCTATTAACTCTTCAGGACGGTTCTAATGGAGAGCGTCGACAACTATTGGAACAAGCAGAATTACTGATTGTCGGCGGTGCGAGAATGTCAGAAAAAGATATCGATGCTGCTGTAAATCTCAGGCTCGTCCTTCACCAAGGAGTAGGTTATCACGACACAGTGGCTACAAAGAGTCTCATGGAAAGGCAGATAAGATTAGCTGTGACGCCCCAAGGAACAAGCGAGGGTGTGGCAGAGCACACGATAATGATGATGCTGGCCGTTGGCAGGCGTCTTGCTTTTTGCGACTCAGAACTGCGGAAAGGTAACTGGCATTCTAATACATTTCGGTCAACTGCCCGGCAATTATTCGGCTCGACAGTTGGGATAATAGGCCTTGGGCGAATTGGGAAGCAAGTAGCCAAGCGTCTGATTGGTTTCAATGTAGCAACCCTTTACACCGATATACTGGAAATAGAGAAAGATACAGAAAAGCAACTCCAAGTTACTAGAGTGAGACTAGATGAATTATTGAAAAAAAGTGATTTTGTAACCCTGCACTTACCCTTAACAGACACTACGCATCACCTAATAGATGCACGGGCACTAAGCATAATGAAACCCGGTGCTACTTTAATAAATTGCGCCCGAGGTCCAGTTGTTTCCGAATTAGCGTTAATAGATGCCCTAAGAAGTGGACATCTAGGGGGGGCTGGACTTGATGTATTCGAAGTAGAGCCACCGGCGAACCCGAACCCATTTGCAGAGTTTGCCAACGTTGTTTTAACGCCCCACCATGCGCCTGGAACACGAGATACTATGGTCATTAAATTCAGAGAACTTTTTGCAAATGCGGACAGATTTTTTGCTGGCGACAGAATGGAAAATGAAATCAGTCTAAGCTAGCAGGCTGTTGAAACAATTGTAAAAATTGTTCTTACTAAGAATGAATAAAAGATCGGTATAACGGAGTTGAATTTTGAAAATAGATTTGAATTCAGACCTCGGCGAAAGTTGGGGGGCATATATTAAAGGTGAAGATGGTGATGTTTTAAAAATTATAACCAGTGCTAACATAGCTTGCGGTTACCATTCCGGAGACCCATTGGTTATGACAGAAACGGTTAAAACAGCGATTGAGAATAACGTTTCAATAGGCGCGCACCCAAGTTTTATGGACTTGCAGGGTTTTGGACGTAGGCGTTTAGTTGGAGATTCAATAGCAGAGATAGAACGCCAAATAGCTTATCAAATCGGTGCTTTGCAGGGGATTGCCGCGACATGTGGTGCAAGAGTTACGCATGTAAAGTGCCATGGTGCGCTTGGTAATATCATCGCTGAGGACCAAGAAATGGCTGACGGGGTGGCAAAAGCAGTCAAGTCAGTTGATTCAAATCTAATTCTTATTGTAATGCCTAATATGGCAACAGAGCGCGCGGCTGATCGATACGGCTTGCGAATGGCTAAGGAAATTTATGCGGATAGAAACTATTTAGACAATGGAAATTTAGTTCCACGAAGTGCGCCGCAAGCTATGATCCATGATGCTGAACAAGCAACCGCGCGCGTCATTCAAATGTTGCATGACAATTCTATCACAAGTATTTCAGGAAAAAAAATAAGCATGAAGGTGGATACGGTCTGTATTCACGGTGATAATCCAGCTGCAGTGAATATGGCAAAAAAGATCCGAGACAGTATAGTTGATAATGGTTTTGAGTTGTGTGGCTTCAATCAATTTGTTGATTAAAAAACTATAGCTGCCTTTGAAGCCAAACTCTTATTCAACACTAACTAATTTTGACTTGGAGTATAGAATTTGGAAGTAACATTTTGGCCGCAAAATAAACGGTTAGCTTTATCGCTTGTTGTGAACGTAGAAGAGGGGTCTGAATTATCAATTGCTGAAGGAGACAAAGGACCGGAACCCGTGGATGAATTGGGGGTGGTTTTAAAAAAACCAATAAGAAATTACGGAAACGAGAGTAATTATCTATACGGAATAAAGAGGGGAGCGCCTCGAATAATGTCGCTTCTCGAAAGATACAAGTTGAGGGCAACCTTCACAGCAGCAGCCCGCAGCCTTGAGCTTTATCCCGATCTTGCAAAACAAATCGTATCAGGAGGGCATGAAGTATGTAGCCATGGATGGAGATGGGTTCACCAGTTCCATATGAATGAAGATCAAGAAAGTGAATTTATAGATAAAGCCGTAGAGTCTATAAAAGTGTCTACTGGCCAGAGGCCTTGCGGGTGGTTGTCCAGATATCTGTTAACGCCAAATACTCGCCGTTTATTGATAGAAAAAGGTTTTCTTTATCATATGGATGACTATTCAGACGATATGCCATTCTGGGACGGCGTCGAGGGTAAAGCCATTCTCATAATCCCATACGCAGTCGATAGTAATGATATGAAACTTTGGACAGATCCTGCTTATACGCCTGGTCAATGGTACGAATACGCGAAAGATACTTTTGATCAGCTCTACTTAGAGGCACGTGATAGTCCCCGAATGATGTCCTTGGGTATTCATCTGAGAATTATGGGACGTCCGGGTAGATTCAGTTGGCTGGAGCGCTTCATTGAATATGTTTCGAAGTTTGATGATGTTTGGATTTGTACACGAAAAGAGATTTACGAACACTGGTCAAAACAAAATCCGTCAACTAAAAATTTTTAATTGAAAGAAAGTATAAATTCGAAGACCTTTTTGAGTAAAATATTAAAATAGAAATGAGGATCTTTTTATCCACGGCTCTCTTAACCTACAAATAATAGAAAACTTTGAATGGGGCTCATTATGGAAGATGCTATTGAGGCTTTAGCGGACCATGTAATTGAAACGAAGTTGGAAAACATTCCGTCGAGTGCAATAAGGGCAGCGAAAACATATATCTTAGACACGATTGGTGTAGGCCTTGCAGGTTCAATTGGACCCTATGTTGAAGAACTTGTTTCGACATTTGTAAATTCAGTAATTGATCCAGAAAATTCCGCCAGGGTCATTGGTCAGAACATCCGACTATCACCTGGAAAGGCGGCCTTATTGAATGGCTTTCAGATACATAATTCTGAGTTTGATTGCGTTCATGAGGAGGCCGTTGTCCATACAATGACAGTTTTGCTTGCAACTTTGTTAGCTGACGCCGACAAGCGAGGAGGAGTGACAGGCGAGACACTTATGCGTGCTTCAGTGCTTGGGGTGGATGTTGCCTGTAATTTGGGGGTTGCGGCGTCAAGTGCCCTTCAATTTTTCAGGCCAGCCACCGCGGGTGCCTTCGCGGCGGTCGCAGCAGTTGCCTGTGCACGGGGATTTGACAAAGACCAATTGCTTCGAGCATTTTCATTAGCCTACATCCAACTTTCTGGTACGATGCAGGCGCATACAGAAGGCTCGTCGTTGTTAGCTCTTCAAATAGGGTTAAACGCTCAAAATGCATTGGTGGCATGTGACTTAGCGGACAACGGTTTGCCGGGTCTAAAAGGTATTCTTGAAGGTCGGTTCGGGTATTTCGGGCTTATTGAAGCAGCTGGCGATATCCATTCTGTTTTATCAACATTAAAACAAAACTGGCGGATAAACGAGGTGGCGCACAAACCATTTCCAAGTGGGCGTGCCACTCATGGTATTGTAGATGCCATTAGGGAACTTCAAATGCACAACGAGATCGATGCAAACGAGGTCGTGCGCTTGGAAGCTAGGGTTCCGTCTTTGATCAATCATCTTGTGGGCAGGCCAGTTCATGACAAAATGGAAATTAGCTATGCGCGGTTAAACGGCCAATACGCTGCAGCAGTGATGTTGAAGAACCAGTTCATTGGAATTCATGATTATACAAATGAAGCAATCCGCAATAAAACATCAATTGATCTAGCTAAAAAAGTCGAGATTATAGTAAACGATAATCCGGATCCGAATGCTCTATCGCCAATTGAAATAGATATCTTTATGCAAAATGGACAGAAGCTTTCTAAACGCATCGAAACAGTATATGGAAATCCTCAAAAGCCCCTCAGTCGGGAAGAACATCTGACTAAATTCAAAAGAAATTGGCAGGTAGCAAAAGTGGGGTTGATAGAAAGAGACTCAGAAAAACTGATCGCTTTAGTAGACAACTTGGAGACAGTGACTGATATTCGAGAACTTATAGATTTGGTAACGGGGTAGAAAACGTTTGGCACAATTTTTCGAACAGGCACAAGTTGAAGACAACACGAAAGATTATCCAATTGGTGATAACTTTAAAAAGTTTATAGGCGCTCTTTCTAAAGATGAGTTGCGTGCAATTCAGGAGCGCCGATTCGTGCTCTTAATGGAAAAAGCATGGAAAAACCCTTTCTATAAACGGCGTTGGCAAAGTGTGGGATTAGAGCCTAATGACATAAGTGGACTTGACGATTTACAGAAGATTCCCAGCTTTTCCAAAAATGATCTCATGGAAAGTGTAGAACGTTTCCCGCCATTTGGGGACTTTGTAGGTCCAGAAGATTGGCAAGTTAACCAACGTATTGTTATGCATACAACCAGCGGAACAACTGGCGCGCCTCAACCTCTTTTTTATGGGGCTAGAGACAGAGAGATACAGAATTTATTACTCGCTCGGGCATATCTTTTTCAGGGGTTGCTTCCAGCCGATGTTGTGCATTCTGTCTACGGTTTCGGTATGGTTAATGGAGGGCATTACATTAGGGAGGCAATCTTGCATTACACTAATGCATTGTTATTGTCTGCTGGTACGGGATTAGAAACACGGTCTGAACAACAGGTAGATTTCATCCGAAGGTACAGCGTTAATGTAATTGTGGGTTTCTCTGATTACATAATGAAGTTAGCCGAAGTTGCCCGCAAAAGTGGTTTAGAGCCTGGCGTCGATATGAAAATTCGAATGATATCTGGACATATGGCTGGTGACGATGGCCCTTCAGTGTCGGAAGCTTGGGGCGGTGCAGAGTGCTTTGATTGGTACGGAGTAGGGGATACCGGCATTATCGCGGCTGAGGGACCTGATCATAATGGGCTTTATATTTGGGAAGATGCTCACATTGTTGAAATCATAGATCCCGAGAGTCTCGACCCGGTAGACGACGGTGAACCTGGCAATATTTGCGATACGGTTCTTTTTAAAGATACGGTCTATCCAATTATCCGTTTTGATACAAAAGATGTTTCAAGCATTATACCTGGTGATAGTGAACTTGCTTATCCGTTTAGAAGACTCGCTGGTTTTCAGGGAAGAAGCGATAACATGGTTAAGCTTAGAGGGATAAATGTTTATCCAACAGGTATAGGCGTGATTTTGCGAGAAATCAGTCAGTTGAATGGAGAATATTTCTGTAGAGTGCGTAAGGACGACACAGGTAGGGACACAATGAGTGTTGTTTGTGAGGCAAAAGCTTCCTTTTCTGAAAACACTGATGCTAAAAAACTAATTGAAACGATACTTCGACAAAAATTGGGTGTTGGTGTTGAGGTGGTTTTAGTTGAGGCGGGAGGCACGGCTGAAATTACGCAAATTAATGCGAGGCAAAAACCGATTAGGCTTTTAGATGAAAGGTAGCTGCGGGTGGCCTGCAGAATTAGATGTCGTACTTTAATTTCTTTTATCTTTAAAACCTGCAGTTTTAAGCATTCCTGTAAAAAAATTGGGAATGCTGACCCTAAAATTATTTCAATACATTGATTGAAAAATTTAGTGATCAAAACCTGGATTTTGACGTTTTAGTTTTCTTAAAAGGGCTGGCCATTCAAATTCACCGATCGGTCGATGCCCGGATGAGCTGATCGCTTTCTGAGATCTCTCGATGGAAATTTGCTGCACTGGTCCAGGTATCTGCTGTGCCTCGGCGCCAGATTGCTGGAATGATAATTGGAAACGGCATGCCCGTTCTGCCCTATACATCCACATGAACGCTTCTGAAACAGTTTTACCCACTGTAAGCAATCCATGGTTTCGTAAAATTAATATATTAAAATCTTTAAGATCGGCTATAAGTCTGTCTCTCTCCTCTAAATCAAAAGCGGGCCCCTCGTAGTCGTGGTAACCTGTATTAGCGATGACCGCTAATGCCATTTGAGTAAGCGGTAACAAACCATCCTTTTGAGTTGCCACACCAAGTCCAGCGGATGTGTGGGTGTGCATTACGCAGCCCGCATCTTTGCGGCCAATGTGAATGGCACTGTGAATTGTATAGCCTGCTGGGTTAATGCTTCTCGAGGTATCAGACAAGATGTTACCATCAACATCAAGCTTGATAAGGTCAGATGCTGTGATTTCTTCAAACAACACACCCAGAGGGTTTATGAGAAAGTGATCGTCTGGCCCGGGTATACGAGCAGATAAATGCGTTGCTAACATATCAGACCAACCGTAAAGATCGACTAATCGAAAAGCTGCCGCTAAATCAACCCGTGTTTTCCACTCAACATTGTCCATGTGCATCAACCTTCCCAACTTAAATAAATACTTTTAACTCACAGTTTTCAATTTTAATTTATTGCATCTGCCTTGATCATATCGGCAGCTTTTTCTGCTATCATTATCACCGGTGCATTAATATTGCCTGAAGGCATTGTAGGCATAATAGAGGCATCAACTACCCGCAGTCCCATCATCCCATGTACCCTTAGATGATCGTCGACAACAGCAAGTCGGTCGCTACCCATTTTACAGGTGCCCATTGGGTGGTATGTGGTGGCACCCGTATCTCGGGCAAATTGGAGCATCTGTTCATCACTAGTTACATTTACTCCAGGGTTCATTTCATGAGATATATATTGGCTCATACTGCGCGTTTCGCCAATAGATCTGCAAAGATGTAGGCCATCTATCAACGTTTTCTGATCTAGAGGATCAGCTAGGAAGTTAGGGCGTATTTTGGGCGCATCGAATGGGTTTTTACCACCAATATGTATTGACCCCTGACTTTCTGGTCGACACTGGTAAACAGCTAGTGTCATCCCCGGCTCTTTATCTAATTTACGATCAGTAGAAGACGCAAAACTACCATGCACAAAGAAAAACTGTACGTCTGGTGTTTCGAGTTCAGGGCGTGTGCGCATGAAGGCGTGACCGACGCCTGCGGTCCATGTGAGTACGCCTCTCCGGGTGAAGACGTACTTAAATGCTTCTTTTACTAGGTTCAAACCGCGGGTTTGTTCATTGAGTGTGAAGGGTTTATTGACCCGCCAATTCATTCTTGCGGCATAGTGATCTCGATAATTTTCTCCAACACCAGGTAATTCATGAACTATTTCGATATTGTGTTGCCGAAGTAGTTCCGGCTGTCCTACTCCAGATAGTTCTAATATTTGTGGTGATTGAACAGCCCCTGCACAAAGAATTACCTCGGCGTTTGCAATTTCAGTTTTTTCAAGCCCGTCTACACTGTAATTAATCCCTACAGCTTTTTTGTCGTCAAAATTAATTTTTGTAACATGAGCTCGGGCTTCGATTGTTAGGTTTTTTCTGCCCTTGGCTGGATTCAAAAAAGCCCTCGCTGTACTTTCTCGTCGACCATTCCGCTGTGTAATTTGATAGTAACCAAATCCATCTTGCACAGCGCCATTGTAATCTGGGTTGCGTTTGTATCCAAGCTCTTCACCCGCATCTATAAAAGCTTCGATTAAGTCATGACGTTCGTACATATCTGCGACGTTAAGAAGCCCGCCTTTACCCCTAAAATTATCTGATCCACGTTCAAAGTTCTCCGATTTTTGGAAATAGGGGAGTACATCCTCATAGGACCAACCCCTATTACCCAATTGAGCCCAAACGTTATAGTCAAATGCTTGGCCACGAACATATAGCATGCCATTTATAGAACTCGATCCACCTAGAACTCTTCCTCGCGGAATTGGAATTTGGCGGCCGGAAACATTCTCTTCTGGCTCTGTCTGAAAATTCCAATTGACCTCGGGATTATTTAGCGTTTTTGTGAAGCCCACAGGAACGTGTATCCAAAGATTAGAATCTTTATCGCCCGCTTCCAGTAATAAAACACTTTTGCTTGGGTTTGCGCTTAGTCTATTGGCTAGCACACACCCTGCCGATCCTGCGCCAATCACGATATAATCATAAGCCATTTTCCCCTCCCCTAAAAAACACTGCTATCCTAGGCTATACCTGCAGTAAAAGATCATCACAGATGAACTATAAGGCCAACTTTGCTATGCTTTTTCCATAAATTAACGTTTCATTTGCTTTTTATTAAAAAGGTTAGATGGGAAATTATCAATGAATATTGGAAAACGTCTTGAAGGAAAAGTAGCTTTAATAACGGGTGGAGCCTCGGGTATAGGTGCCGAAACTGCAAGAATATTTGCAGCGCACGGAGGAAAATTGATAGTTGCTGATGTCCAAGACGAATTAGGCAAAAACGTGGTTTTGGAAATAATGGAAGCTGGCGGGCAAGCTATCTATAAGCATTTGGATGTAACAAGTGAAGATGCGTGGGCCCAACTTATTGACGAAACACTAGAGCTGCATGGAAATGTCGACGTGTTGGCTAACATAGCTGGTATTTCGGGCCGCGACCCTGCAATGAAAGTTCAGAAAACAATTACGCCAGGTCCCTTGATCGAAGACACGAGTTTGGAAGCTTGGAATAAAATTATGAATATAAATGTTACCGGCGTCTATCTTGGAACCAAATCGGTTTTGCCTGTTATGAGAGATAGCGGGGGAGGGTCTATCATAAATATTTCTTCGATTTGTGGCTTGGTGGGGAGTTTTGGAAATGCAGCTTACCATGCTTCAAAAGGTGCTGTGCGGATTTTTACAAAGGCAACGGCTGTACAACATGCGAAAGACAATATTAGATCAAATTCAATTCATCCTGGTTTTGTTGATACGCCGATGACCGCACCAGGGCATTCAAATAACGAAGTTGCTAAGGTTAGAATTGAAGCAACGCCTCTGGGGCGATTTGGTGTGCCCGGCGATATTGCCATGGGCTGTCTATATTTGGCTTCTGATGAGTCGTCTTGGGTAACAGGAACAGAATTAGTTATTGATGGCGGTTTGACAGCGCACTAAAGTCTGAGGTTTTATTTAGTATTGGTAGTTGTTTCAAAAAAATGGTGTAACGATGGTAAAGCTCGATCTATATCCGAGTGTGAAACATTTGCACGCGGTAGCCAAAAAGAAATTACCGAAATTTTCCTTTGACTACGTTGAGGGGGGAACCGGCTTGGAGGCGGGGTTGAGGCGCAATAGGGACGCCCTTGATGCTACAACAATTAATCCAAAATATATCAATGATTGGCTCTCTTTAGATACAGAAGTCAACTTGTTCGGTCGGAATTTTTCATACCCTTTTGGTATAGCTCCAATGGGATTAGCTAGCCTTCAGTGGCCAAAAGCTGAATTGATCTTTGCTGAGGCTGCACAAAAAGCAAATATCCCAGTAGGCCTAAGCACGTCGTGTACGGTAGCTATTGAAGAATTCGGGGCGATAGCCGGTGGTCACGGCTGGTTCCAACTTTATCCTCCGCAAGATGAAGAAATCAATGATGACCTTCTTAAGAGAGCGGAGAAATCTGGGCTTGAAGTATTGATGGTTACCGTAGATGTGCCAGCTCGGGGATGGAGGCCTCGTGACATGTACAATGGTCTCTCGTTGCCTCCAAGAGTTACTTGGGCTTCTTTATATCATGCTGCATGCCGGCCTAGGTGGAGTCTTGCGACCATAGCGTCGGGTATTCCACATTTTAAGACGATGGGCCGTTATTCAAAAGATAAAAGTTTTAGGGCTATGGCAAATTTTATAAGGCAGGAGCTGGGAAGACCAGTTACCCGTGAGCGGCTTAAGCATATCAGAAGAAAATGGAAAGGACCCATCGTAATTAAAGGGATAATGCACCCAGCTGATGCCGAAGCTGCTGTCAAAATGGGATATGATGGGATTCTGGTTTCAAACCATGGCGGCCGACAGTTGGACGCCTGTCTTTCACCCGTCGAAGTCTTAGCCGATATTATCACCCAAGTAGATGGTAGAGCAACGATTATGGTAGACAGTGGCTTTTCAAATGGCCTTGATATAGCGCGTGGAATAGCTCTTGGGGCTGATTTTGTATTTTGTGGCAGAGCGTTTATGTGGGGAGTTTCGGTTTTAGGACAAAAGGGGCCAGAGCACGTAATAAACTTGTTGTCTAATGAGCTTCAATTAGCTTTAACTCAAATTGGTTGTCCCTCTGTAAATGAGCTGAATACATCTTGGTTAGATGCAAAAACGTAGCGAACCGGAAAACCTCGTTTGATGAATATTATAAATTTCTAATCGCTCGCTTAAGGTTCACCATGGAGATAATTTAAATTCTTCGTAATAATTATTTAACTTGACGAAATAGCATTTGGATAATTTTATTGTTTTATAAAATATTCGGGGCGCCATAACGTCGTCAGGAAGATTGTAAAAAGGGGATTTAGGAAAATGAGTGATTGGGATTTTTCATTAAATAAGGCGGCTAACGCAGTATGGACCGAAGGCCTTCGCGAAATTTTTGAATATCGCGATTTAGGTATAAAAGAGGCAACTAAAGGCGATTATATTGCGCATATTGTCAAGGCAAATGGAAAAGAAATGAAGGACGATGTTCAGCATTGGCATGTTCATGACTGTACTTTTCAATTTGTCATGGTTCTAAATGGCTGGGCAGAGTTCGAATATGAAGGTGAGGGGGTTCGCCGAATAGAAAAGGGCGATGTTTTAAATCAACGGCCAGGAATTAAACACCGTGAGATTGCATGTTCCAAGGACTTTGAAGTCCTAGAAATAGTTGCGCCAGCTAATTTTGAAACACGTATCGTTGACGCTCCTGATAGCGTTGAAGCGGCAGAATAAACACCAATAGAGCCATTCTAGTGCGTGGCTCTTCTTTCACTGCTGTCAGCTAAACAAGCTCTACCCAGTTTGGACCTATAAGTATTTCAGCAGGCCGAAAGTTTGCCTTGTATGACATCTTCCTCGATTGTGCGATCCAATATCCCAGATATAGATAATCTAAATCTTTATGTCTTAAATCGTCTATAAGGTCCAGGATTATGAATGTTCCCATGCTTCGTTCGGGTTGTAGACAATTGAAGAAGCTATAAACGGCGGAATATCCATCGCTCTGATCATCTAATAAAACTGCGCCAATTAGTTCTCTTGAAACTTCCAATCGATAGGTTTTGATAGATGTCTTGATAGGGGATGTTTCCAACATTCCCCGAAAATCGCTGTAGTCCATTAGTGCCATTTCGCCGCCGTTGTGACGTAACATTTGATAATTTTGAAATAGTTCAAAAAGCTCGGGTGTAGCAATAGGAGTTAGGTATTCCGTCACTAAATCTTTGTTTCGATTGTAAATTCTTTTTTGACTTTTTGTACGATTAAACTTCTTTGCAACCACCCGTATGGGTGTGCAGGCGCTGCAAGAACGGCAAGCCGGTTTATAGCTTATGTGTTGACTTCTTCTAAATCCGGCTTGTGCTAAAATATTATGACACTTTTTACCTCCAATGGTAGAAATGTCCGTGGCTAAACGTCTCTCCATTTTGTGATCAATATATGGGCATGGCATTGGTTGTGTGTAAACAAAGTTAATCGGAGGCGTTAGCGTAGCATCAAACATAAAGCGGTCTTTTTTTTACAAAGAAAATTTAAGAACGTTAGAAATAGCAAATTTGTATCAAAAATAACAAGCTGTCTTTTAGATACTAGTTAACCGCTTGGGTCCTGTTGTTCTTTTCAGCAGTCTCTTTTTCAAGTTTTACTTTTGGCAGGCTAGTTTCAGTTGCTATTTTCGTTTCGTCTGTTGGTTTTTGACTTGGATTGTCCGCTTTAGACTGACTTAGGAGGACAATGCTAATTCTGCGATTAGCAGGGGCCATTGGGTCATTAGGTTCAATTGGATCCCGGTCGGCCATCCCCACGACCTGTGCTATTCGAGAGTCATCTACTCCAAACTCATTCAGAGTACGACGACTTGCATTAGCTCGCTCGGTAGAGAGATCCCAATTGGTTCTTTGAGAGCCAGGAGCAAAAGGGCGGGCATCCGTATGGCCAGAAATTTTTATTTTATTCGGAAGTTTTTTAATTATTTCAGCAACTTTTTCCAGCAACTTTCGGGTGCGGTCGTGCATCTCATCACTGCCAAGCGGAAATAATGCTACCTTTTCTTGATCTAACAACTGAATACGAAGACCCTCTTTTGCAGATTGAATTTCTAAGCCTTCGGCCGCTTCTTTAAGTTCTTGGTCCTCTGACTCTTCAATTGCTTTTCGTATCAGTTGTTCCGCTTCTGCAAATTGGGCGGCCTCGCGCGCGGCTTCTTGCTGTTGCAGAAGTTGTTCTAGTTGTTGCTGAGTGATTGTCCCTTCCTCATCTTCATCGCTACCTGTTCTTGATTCT
>NZGS01000113.1 GCA_002690995.1 Rhodospirillaceae bacterium | reverse complement strand
TCGAATTCATCCTCATCATTCCCATAGCTTGTATCCTCCTCCTCCACCTCTATTGTCTCTTCCTCTGTATCCGATCCCAGAGTATAGCGTGAATCATTGTCGTCATCGGAATAGGCATTCATTGTTTGCATTGGATTTTATGTCACTCAATAAAATTTTGAAAAATCAATTTTTATAAATGAATGTGGTCATGTATAGCGATCTGTTCCTGCTATCTTAGACTACTAAACATGGAAGGTTCGATTCAATCAAAAAATTATTTAGCGCATAACTTTTTTCTTTTATTTTTATAAAATGATCTTGGAAAATCCAAAAAAATATCGGATCCTATCGTTTGCCCGTTCTAAAAATTCCCAAAAGAAATACGATGCCATTCTTGAACATAAGGAAACAAAAAAGTTACGGCGAATTTCATTTGGAGATATACACTATCCCCAATATGAGGATAAGGTACCGTTACAACTGTATAAAGATCGTAATCATTATGACATAGCCCGACGAAAAAGTTATCGTGCTCGACATTGGCGGGATCCCGCCAATAAATACAGCAGTGGCTGGTTTTCCTGGTACTATTTGTGGTGATTTAAAAACATGTAATCTATAATAAAATGTCGCTTTTAGAAGAATACTACTCATACTGTAAAAAACACCGACAGGAAGATGAGCAACGCCTTACTATGATCCAGGCTGGAGGCTTTTTCGAATGTTATGACAACCACATGGATGGTGATCGTGGCTGCGGTGCAAAATTATCCCAACTTTTAACGATTAATTTGACACGAAAAAACAAAAATAAGGCATCCGAAACTGGCGATGAAAATGCTTTCATGTGTGGTTTTCCTTTGTCCTCCTTAAACAAATACGTCACAAAATTAAACGATATTGGTTATAGTGTGGCGGTATATAGGCAAGAGCCCGAAAATAAGAAAAAGCGATTTCTCGATGGCATCTATACACCTACCATACGAATGGAACAAGGCGAAGAGGAACGCAACGAAAACATATATGATTTGTCGTTTACCGTTTATTTTATACAAAAATATCCCGTCCAAAAAGGGAAAGTGCGGACATACGAATATAGTCAGCATCTATGTACGATACAGTTTTCCACTGGAAAGGTTTACCTTGGTGAAACTATTGATTACGAATACGACCGTATGGTTCAACAATTCGTGACTCAAAATACATCGGAGGAAATTCTGTGTTTTGTACAGGGCTTCGAGTCCGAGGAAGTCATGACGATCGAAAACATGTTACACCAACCATGTAGCGAGTGGTCTCCCGTCGCTAGAATAGACAATGCAGCATTGATTGAAAACTATGATCAATTTCAGCTTTTTCATCATCCTGAAATTGAACAATGTATTCACCATGCTGTTGCTTTTATTCAAAATCACGACACATATTATCTAAAGGGACTACATCTTCCACATGATGCCTGGTTACGAAATGATCAATTACCTCTGTTGTCGTACAATCGTGATTTGTTTAACGAATTGTTTCTATTTAATGTGAACGAAAATCGCCAGGTACCAAACATGGAACGAAAAACAGTTTTTGATATACTTTCTGTCAAAATGAATGTCATGGCGAAGCGACAATTGCGGCGAATTTTAAAACACCCCAAAACATCCAGCATCGAAATTAAAAAATCCTTTGTTCGTTTAGAGGAAGCAGTATTTCCAAAGGATCAAACAAACTTTTTCATGAACCTATTTGACATGGAATGGTATTTTATACGCTGGTACAGAAAAAATCTTGGCTACAAATGTCTTTCGAAATTGTTGAGTGCATACCAAGCCATGGAAAAATGGTACCCTGAACTAGAGCCGTTGAACACATTTGTGAAAAGTATTTGGGATACAGAAAAAATGAAATTCTTTCCAGATTTATGTCCAATCTATGACGATTTTTTTCTTGAAGGTCCAGATGCCCACCAAACACTGACGGATCAGAAGCGGACGGTCTATGAATTATACTCAAAATTACAAAAGTTTGAAAAAGATGGACTCGTATTCATGAGCGCCAACGATAACGTGGAGGAGTATTACTTTCAGACAACCACGAAAAAATGGAACAAATTATCAAAGTCCAAACAGGAGTCGTTTCGCATCCTCGAAAAGAAAACCTCCATTTTGAAAGTGGTGCCTCATCAAGCGGAACCTATTTTGTCTAGTTTGTCGAGAGAGCTCAGTCAACTGCGCGAACAACAACGTCAAAAAATGAAAGACTACCATAATTATTTTTTTCAAACCTTTGAAACACTCTTTCAAGAATTTAACTATAAATTGGTTTTAGATTGTACATATTCTTGCTTAAAAGATTTTTTCGTTCAAAATGATTACTGTTGTCCTTCGGTGCATGAAAATTCTGAAAGTTTCTGCAGGACAAAAAAGTTACGACACGTGATTGTTGAACAATTACGGAAAGATGATTTGTTTGTTCCATTTTCTTTCGAAATGAACAAGACGGATTGTATTGGTTCTTTAATCTACGGGATGAATAGCAGTGGAAAAAGTACTTTTATGAAGAGCATTGGTTTAGGACTCTGGTTGGCACAATGTGGACTGTTTGTACCAGCAGAATCTTTCGATTTTGCACCCTATGCCCAAATCTTTTCAAAATTTAATCATTCCGACAATCTGTATTGCGGTCATTCCTTGTTCGTCAGTGAAATGAGTGATTTGGATTATATTTTAAAACATAGCTCGGAAAACACTTTACTTCTCATGGATGAATTGACTTCAGGGACAGAAGTCCATTCCGCTTCCTCCTTGATTATTGCCATGATTGAAGAATTTTTGCGCCAAAAAATTACCTTCTGTTTCACAACTCATATCCATTGGATTGGAACACATCTTGAACAAACAAAGTCCGTGCAACTCTATCATTTTACATTTGATGACAAAAAGGACATACGAAAAGAAAAACTACTGTCCAATAGTCCGAGTGACTTTTACAACCGCGAGTTGTGCTCAGGATCTGGACGAGAAAGATACGGAATTGAAGTAGCTGAAAAAGTAGGTATTCATCCACGAATTATCAAACGAGCCTTTGAAATTCGAAACGGAGTTCATTTTTATTATGAAACCTATAATCCTCAAAAAATATCGCGTTATCATCCAACATTGAAAATGGATAAATGCTACATTTGCCAGGACACAAAAAATTTGCATTGTCATCATATCCTACCACAAAAGGAATTTTCGGAAACGAAGATCACGAACGGTTTCCGAAAAGATGCAAAATATAATTTGCTCGTCTTGTGTCAAGCATGTCATGATAAAATTCATCATGAATAATTTTTTTGTCCTATAATAAAATGGATCCATGTCGCTTTCTACAAGATGATGGTTTTTTACAGAATTTCATCTATTATATGAATTTACCGGAAATCCGCTATGCAACCATACACAAGTTTTTTCGCACAAATAAAAAAGTCCAATGGTGGGGAACATTTTATGTAAGTGGACCGAAATCACGTATAATCGTTAATCGGTGGAATTCCGACACCATCATGCAACCTCTTTCCATCTTTTTTGAAGGTTTTGCCAAACAGTTGCAAAATAACAAACTCAACTTATTTTCAATATGTTACCAATACGAAGGTAACAAAGTTCATTACATTTCGGAAATCTACAATGCACAAACCAAACAACTTATTCATTTCGATCCAGGTGTTTCTCTTTATGAACATGGTCAACAAACAATCATTCCAACATGGGAAAGACAGTTTCGCAAATATCGTCTCCTGAAGAAAGCCAAGGAAATTGGCATGTGCACATCTTATCGCTGGCACGGAAAACAAATGGGCGTTCAGTTTGATGAAAGCAATCCGATCTTTCCAGCAGATGCATTTTGTCAGACATGGACGCTATTCCTTTTTTACCGACTCTCCCTCGATATTGACGACCTCTCCTTTTTAAAAAATTGGTGTGCAATTCCTCCATCGAAACGAAAATTATTTTTGATTTCCAATTTTATCATGCCTCTTCTGATGTACCAACCGAAACATTATCAGAATATTTGCAAGATGATGCGGAAAGGAGAGTGCACGTCACTCGCACTGCTTTACAATAAAATTGAAAATTGCTTTGCCAAGAAATAACGAATATTTTGTAAGAGACAAAATATTATCATTTAATACCCACGGTGAAGTCGGCGAATAGTTGCGTTGGCCCGTTGTTGTCGATCGTCATCCGATGGCTTAACGACTTCGTTTGGTTTTTCTTCCAAGGAAGGTATAATTTTTTTCCGTAACTTCAACAAGCGTAATTCTCGAATATTTTTGTCTAAATATTCTTTTCGTTCCGCACTTTCTCTGGCGGAAGAAAGAATGTCTTGCTCTTGCATGCAAAGCATTTCTGCGGCCTCTGTTTCCTTCTCCTCCGCCTGAATTCTCGCTAACTCAGCGCTTTCATCCAATGCTTTTTGAACGGAGAGGCGATATGATTCGCGAGATTGCTCAATTGCTTTCTCAAAATCATCATCTCTTCGCAAACGATCGTCGGATATTGGAGGCAACAACCGGTCCGTATAGGCTTCGTCTGGTGGACGAACTTCATCATCCTCAGATGGATCGTCCTGCACATTCGAATTCGCTCGTCGTTGGCTTGCAGCGTCCTTCGTTTCAAAAACCACAGGGCGATGATTACGTCGTAAGTCCCTTGCAATTCGGCGTCCCAAGGTAGTATGCGCCAATACTAGGTTTCCCGTCCGGGGATTCCGAATGTATTCCCGTGTCATATTTGATTCAAGAGTTTTATTTATCGACAGTTATTTTTTTCAATCGACAATTTTTCCAATTCGTCCTCCATTTTTTTCAAAGCTTTCTGTTTAGCACGCTGATATACCGCGATAATCATATCTGAACTTATCAAATGCTCCAAAAGACCAGTTGTTTTTGGCGGCTGCAAACCTACCGCCCGTATATAATTTTTAATGAACTTTTTGGATGATGGTGTGACGTCACGATCTGCTACATGACAAAGGCGATATACCTTGACCTTTCGTCGTGGTCCAGTGTGACTGCGAAAACGAATCGCTCTCGCAATGACTTGTTCTGTAGTATTATCGTTCCATGTAGGTTCCATAATCACAATTGCATCCGTCCCCTTTAAATCCAGACCTTCGCCCCCAGCTTTGGTTAAAAATAAAACAGTCACATCTCCTTGATTATACTGTTGCACTAATTGACTTCTAACGTGTACCTTTGTGTCTCCCGATATCGTTCCAAAAGGGACATTAATAATTCGTTGAATTAATCGAATTCCATGGTCTTTAAATTGTGAATAAATGATAATTTTATAGCGTTCTGCTGGAGATAACGTGCGATTTCGTTTTTCGTATTTATCGACCAAATGTTTGACGTAATGTAACTTTCTGTTTAGTATAAGATTGCTATCAATATTCTGTGTCGCGCGGCGCGTGAGGTTGAAGAATTGATTTTCGTTACTTTCCGTATAATTCGCAAAGACCTTAGGAAGTACCCGTTTTTGATTATCGTTGAGAATTTCTTTCAATATCGTGACATATTCCTTTTGATATTCAGGCTTCATCAGAATTTGAATGGTTTTATCAATTCGCTTTGGAAATTCGTCATTGTTTTTTTCAAAATCGTGATAGCTTACCTTGCAACGGAGTATATCGAGCGGCTCTTCTTTGAATGAATTTATAAGATCAAAGAGTGGTTGTTTCTTGTCTGGATTGTAGTTAAGGAGTACTTTGTACACATTCAAGTCATTCGGGTTATTATATAGTGGGGTCCCCGTTAATAATAATAATTTTTGGGCACGCAAAAAACACTTATAACCCTCAAATATATTTTTTCCCGAGATGATTTTTCCATTTTTGTCTCGTCGGACATCTGTTTTGTAGTTATGGACTTCGTCGATAATAACCAACTTGTTGCGACAATTTAATTCACCTTTTTTCAGTAAACTCGTGCATTTTTGAATAGAATAGAATTCATAATTTTTTTCGTGTCGAAGATTCCCATACTGCTTCATGCCGTTTCGAAAATTATCCAATAAAGATGCAGGTGATACCACGACTACCTTGCGATGTGGGAATGCATCCAAAAAACATTGACTCACTACTACTGCGGTCAGTGTTTTTCCAGTACCCATTTTATGATAGACCAACAAACGAGAATGATGTTTCATAAACTCAACCACATCCGATTGATAAGATCGCAAGGGGAGCAACGATCGTTTGTCGCACACCATCATTGCTTTTTCTCTCTTCTTGTTGGCCTCTTCTGTCTCGCGTGCTTTTCTTTTCTCCGCTAATATTCGCGCGATCAACTCTTTTTCCTCTCGAAACTCCTTTATTTCCTTCCGTCGTTTCTTCTCCTCCTCTCGTTTTTTCTCCAAGAGGATACGCTTACGATCTTCCTCTTCCTTACGCGCTCGCAACGTGCGCCTCCGTCTTTCCATCCTTTCCGGGTACGAACGCACATAATCACAAAGTTTGGTAACCGACATTTCTCGGACCTGGGCATCCGACAACGGCATTCGATGTCGTTTGATCAGAATTTCCAATTCACTCCGAGTATATCGATTTGGTTTTCTTGATTTTGAATCACATGGTCTGGTTTCGTCAAGCATTTATTCAATAACAATTTATTTTTTTTCTCCTAGTAAAATGAAAATGTTTCATTTGAAATTTTTGTGTTGTTTACTATTATTTTTGAATGCTGTTACGTTGATTCTTATTCTCTCAAAAAAAAATACACAACATGAGGACTATCGGAAATATAAATATACGCTGGGTGTTCTCTGTTATTTTAGGAATGAAGGTCATATTATTCACGAATGGCTTATGCATCATCAAGCATGGGGCATCGAGCACATTTGGCTTATCGACAATGGGTCGGAAGATGACTACTGTATTGATTCCTACATCAAGGATGGATTCGTGACCATGCACTTCGAACCATCAATGACACAAATCGCCAGTTATGAAAAATATCTCGACGAAATTTCAAAACAAGTTCATTGGTTAGCTGTCATTGACATGGACGAATTTTTGTACTCGAAAATATGTCACGATTTGAAAAAGGTAATCCAAAATGAAGTATCTGCCTCAACGAGTATCATTAAAATTCAATGTAAACTTTTTTCTCCTTCCACCTTTTTGTCGCCTCGTTCGACCATCGAGTCGAATATCTATTCTAGTGGGGCGGATCATCCTCTGTTGTGCAAGTGTATTTTTAACCTGCAGCTCCCCGTAAAAGTTTCCCTTCATGGATATAATAGCTTCACCAGAACCATACCCGCCGAAAATCCGTACTTTCAAATTAATCATTACCGCTTTGGTAGTATTGAGTTCCTCTATGGCATCAAAGAAAAACGTGGTGGAGGTATGCAACGGAAACGATATCAAAACATGTATTCCCTTAACCAGATGCTCCGTCAAACAATTAAAATCGATAGTTTTCTTCGTGATCACTCCGCAGAGGTTATTGCAAAATGTAAGCATCGTCGTCCAAAAATAGAATTGTATCCAGAAAGCACCTTTCACGCATTTTATAAACTGTATCCTGAAGTTTTTCAACTTTGGAAGGCACATGAAAATCATCTAACACCAGAACAATTATTGGGGCTCGTCTACCTGTTTGACGAATTGAAGAAAAATAATCCGTAGACCGCCAAACGTGGATTGTATTTTATACTGGTCTGATATCACATAATTTGTTTTTTTTTCACGCATGTAACATTTTCATTTTTCTTTTTTTTGAAATAATGTAAATTTTTTTATGTTTGGGCAAACTTTTCTAATTTTTGAATGAACTGCTGTCGTTTTGGGATGGATGCATCTTTTTGTAACTGTTGTAAGGTATAATATTTCGAGACAGGTACACCCCCCGCAAGAATGCGGTACTTTGGAACAAGTTTTAAATCACGATTATACTGATATAACAAATGTTTTCCCAACATGTTTTGTAACGTCGACTTGTCATAAATAACTCCATCGTTGCCAATGACTGGTGTTTGGATACTTTGGAAGGTTACAGGATCAAGTTTTTGATCCGTCGGGGTCTCTTGTTTGTTCAACTGTTGCTTAAACTTTTTCAATGACTGGATCAATTTCTGTTTTGTCCCATCCACGTTAACTTTGGCATATTTCTTTAGATAATCTTTTATTTCTTGTGCAGTGATTTGGTTGAGGTATTCTTCTCTATTTTGACTTAAATACTTTTTGATTGTTTGTTCGCCTCTTTTTTGTTTGAGCAAGTCCTCTTTTGAAATTTTGAATGCTCCGTTTTGAAATAGTCCTTCTTTGACACGATTTTTCTGGTAGAGAATTCCCATGCCATTATATTTTCCACGATAAAAAAATCCTTTATATTTTACACTCCCATCCTTATTAAATTTTGTGGCTTCGAAAGGGAAACCATCACGCCATTTTCCTTCGATTCGCTTTTGATGATCTTTATCATAAAGTATTCCTTTCCCATCCGGTTTTAAGAGTTTCAGTTTTCCACTGTAATAATTATTGTCGAGTGTATAAAGGGTTCCTCGTGGAAGATATCCTCCATCCGTCCATTCTCCACAAGCTTTGACTTGAAATGAATCAGAATAATGAATAGAAAGACATCCATCACCATCTGGGTAATGTATCCCGTTGGCATACCTACTTTCCCCTTCATACAGTCTAAAGCGTTCTGACTCGATCCGAAATCGCTTCCCAGTCGTTATTTTCGCAATCGCACAATCAAATTCAGTTCCTTCGATCATAATTTTTCCTTTTCGTCGCAAAAGTATTTTTGTCATTTATTTCAAAATAAACAAAAAATTACAAAAAGATTTTTCTGTCTTCAACAGAAACATGGAAAATAAACAAAAAATTACAAACCCGATAAGGAATCTCTTACTCACCAAAGAAACGCGTCAGCCAACACCAACACTTGGAAGCACCCTCTCACCTCCGCCGGAGTGTCTCTCTCCAAAATATTCCGGTTCAAGTGGATTTTGTGAAGAAGCATGCGAAAATCCATGTGGTCTATGTACGGATCCCCCCGTCACTCGCTCCATATGTGCCCTTGGTAATCCAATCGATTCCCTTCGTTGCGAACAAAAGATAGATATCTCATGCACTTGTTTCAATTATGATGGATCTGGTGAGACAGGACCATCCGGTTCCACTGTTATAACAACCTTCTCCCAGGTTGATGATTTAAAGAACCCTAGTCCGAACGTTACTTCATTTTTGTATACAATGTATCCACGTGGTGTACCAAGTGCTGATAGTTGTTTTACGGTCCCGAATCCTGAAGTAAATGACTATTCATATCTTTCTAAAGTATCGGATATTTGGCAAAGCACTCCACTTTCTGCAAAGTGGAATACGAATACGTATCCCGACATTGATAGACAAGCTACTACTTTATCGAATTCGCAGATATATCCAAACTATATCATTCCTGGCGCGTACATTTACTTTCGGCAAAGTAATAAGTGGCCTAATGAGTGGTTTGTCGATCAATGGACTAGTGGTGGACCTCCCACATCCTGCATGTGTAAGGAACCCAAAAAGATAGAGGATGGAGACACTGGATCTTTATGCATGAATTCCAATAAATTTCCACAATATTATTATGACACGACAGATACTGAATATATGTCCTTCTACATGTCGTATGATTCTTCATCGATCAATCTTTTCTTTTCTGACGGCTCGATTAAATCTTTAGCTTGGCCTTTAGTCAATAAAGATCAAACTTTGGATCCAATATCATTAGGGTCATATAACATGACAATCACCGTTCCAAGGAACAACGGTGATATGAATCAAGCACCCAGTCCGATTACATGGAAATTTGAGTCAGCAAGTAATTCTGAATAATGGACCCCCCCCAAAAAAAAAACATGAAATTTTTTTTCCATATATCTATAGAAATATGGAAAATAAACACAGACTTCGTTTCCAAATTGCAAACCCTATAAGAAATCTCTTTCTGACCAAATTAACGCGTCAGCCAACACCAACACCAACACCAACACCAACACCAACACCAACACCAACACCAACACCAACACCAACACCAACACCAAC
>NZGS01000112.1 GCA_002690995.1 Rhodospirillaceae bacterium | reverse complement strand
CTCTCTAATTTTATTAGCCTTTACACCACAGATTGGAGCCATGCGTTCCGGTGTGAATTGCGCGGTTTGTTTTTTGAGCTCCTCAAACCCCTCGGTGTAACCATCTATGTATTGCTGATCATATAATTCTTCCGAAATAATTGTATTAATCATTCCGTTTAGCATTGCTACATCGGAGCTCGGCTTAAATTGGATCATGTGTGTTGCATGTCGAGTTAGCGCCTGACCCCGGGGATCCATTACAATTAGAGTTGAACCAGCCTTTACAGCATTTTTAATAAATGTGGCGGCCACAGGATGGTTTACCGTTGGATTTGCTCCAATTACGATAATCACTTCTGCGTTCTCTGCCTCAGAGAATGGCGCCGTAACTGCACCTGAACCGATTGTTTCCATAAGAGCCGATACTGATGACGCATGACATAAGCGGGTACAATGATCAACATTGTTAGTGCCAAAACCAGTGCGAACTAATTTTTGTACGAGATATGCTTCTTCGTTTGAACCCTTTGCTGATCCAAATCCTGCAAGGGCGTTGCCTCCATCGTTTTCGCGAACCTTAATCAATCCAGACGCCCCAAACTCTAGTGCTTCTGCCCAACTAGCACTTCTGAAATTTTCAAAAGGATTTGCGGGAATTTCACGTGTTTTTGGACAGTCATTTTTTCTTATCATTGGTGTGGTTAATCGGTCTTTATTATGAATGTAATCAAAGCCATATCGACCTTTCACACAGAGTCTACCGCGGTTAGCTGGCCCAGGACGGCCATCAACAGAAAGTATTTTGTCATCTTTTATATTGAACGTTAATTGGCACCCAACCCCGCAGTATGGGCACAAACTTTCAACCTGGCGGTCTGGCTTGTTAGCGAATACACCGTTTTCGTCAAGGGATGCTTTTGGCATTAGCGCCCCGGTTGGGCATGCTTGCACGCACTCACCACATCCAACACAAGTACTTGCACCCATGTCGTCGCCTAAATCAAAAACAATGTGAGCATTAGGCCCACGACCGGCAAGTCCGATAACATCGTTAACTTGTACTTCTCTGCATGCTCTTACGCATAAACCGCATTGGATACAAGCATCCATATTAACAGCTATCGCCGGGTGACTACTATCGGGTTGCGGAGCAGTATGTTGAGGAAATCTACTATCATTAATTTCCACAGCATTAGCGAAATGCCACAGAGTAGAAGCTGGGTCGTGGGCATCTACCTGAGAAGGTTGGTCTGTTACGAGTAGTTCGAGCACCATATTTCGCGCTTTTGTTGCCCTTTCACTCTCCGTTTTTATGACCATTCCTTCACTGGCATATCGAATACATGAAGCGGCAAGCGTTCTCTCACCGTCTATTTCCACCATGCACGCTCGACAATTCCCATCCGGCCTGTAACCGTCAGCCGGTTTATGACATAGATGAGGAATTTCAATACCATTGCGGGAGGCAACCTCCCATATTGTCTCGTTGCTATTTGCCTCCATCTCGTTGTCATTTATGGTAATCGTAATTGATTCTGTCATAGATTTTTTCAAAAAACTTTGCTACATTACTGTCACTTTAAGGCTTTAACACTTTCATGCATTTTAAACTCGATCCTAGTTTAATGATACATCAAAATTCTTCCTTGAAAAATCTAATAGCCGATACCAATGGATTACTTGCCGCTTGTCCTAAGCCGCATATTGATGCGTCTTGCATTGTAGCGGCTAATTCTGAAAGTAAGTCAATATCCCAATTATCTTGTTCCATCATTTTTACAGCCTTTTCAGTTCCAACTCTGCACGGGGAGCACTGGCCGCAGCTTTCATCCTCAAAAAAACGCAATAGGTTGAGTGCGGCTTCTTTAATTGAATCTTTGTTAGATAGAATAACAACAGCGTGGCTTCCAACGAAGCAGCCATGTTGTTCGAGTTGGCCAAAATCTAGTGGCAAATTATCCATATTGGCTGGTAGAATTCCCCCGGAAGCTCCGCCAGGTAAGTAGGCCCGAAACTCATGCCCATCCTGCATGCCGCCGCAATAGTTATCGATCAATTCTCTAACTGTGCTTCCTGCAGGAGCTATCTTTACTCCAGGTTGCTTGACGCGCCCAGATACCGAGTAGCTCCGTAAACCTGGGTGACCCTCTTTTCCTTGATCTGAAAACCATGTTGGACCTTTTTCGATTATATCTCTAATCCAAAACAAAGTTTCAATATTGTTAACTAATGTTGGTTTATTGAAAATACCAACCTCTGCTACATAAGGCGGACGATGCCTAGGGTATCCTCTTTTGCCTTCTATAGACTCGATCATGGCTGACTCTTCACCGCAAATATATGCGCCGGCGCCTCTTCGCAGATGTATCCGTGTATGTGGTACTAGTCCTTCTGTTTTTAGATGATTGATTTCTTCTTCTAATATCACACGGATTTCTGGGTACTCGTCTCGAAGATAAAAATAGCAGTCCTCCGCACCAACAACAGAGGCGCCAATTAACATCCCCTCTAAAACTCTATGAGGGTCTTTCTCTAAATAATATCTATCTTTAAATGTGCCCGGTTCCCCCTCATCACCATTCACAGCAAGTGCTTTTTTCCCTGAAGCATCCCGCACTAAACCCCATTTTCTTGATGTAGGAAACCCAGCTCCGCCCAATCCTCTTAGACCCGAGGCAGATAGTTTCTCCAATATTTCATCCGCCACGATGTTTTGAGAAATGCAAGCTTTTAAAAGTTTGTAACCGCCTTTTTCAATATATTCGTCAATACGAATAGGGGATACCTTATTGTGCGAAATACGGCCGTTTCGAATAGTGGAGATTTTTTCTTGAATACTTGTCGGGGTTACGTTTTCTATCATTGAGTGACCGATAGCGGCGACCGGGGCCTTATCACATGCCCCCATGCAAGGGGAACGAACCACACGTACGTCTTTCTCAAGCGAACAGGCTGCCTCACTCAAAATTTTATCCGAACCAAATAAAGAACAGGTTATGCTATCGCAAACGCGCAGCGTTATAGGGGGTAGTGCTTGCTCGTTCTCGCGCACGATATCGAAGTGCGCGTAAAAAGAAGCAACTTCATAAACCTCAGCCATTGCCATTTTCATTTCAAAGCTCAGGGCTACGAGTTGTTTCGTTGTTATAAAACCGAATTTGTCCTGAAAAAGGTGAAGGTGCTCGATTAAAAGGTCTCTTCTACGAGGTCGGTTGCCCAATATCTGCTTTACTTGTTGAAGAGTGTTCGGGTCTACTTGTCTGCCTTTGTTAAAGGCTCTTCCTCCTCGGCGCCCACTGGCGCTGTTTCTCTTCAGATTGGGTTTCAAATCTTTTCTATCATTTTCTTGTTTTGGCTTTTGCAAAATGAATTCTTTCGAAATTATTATTTATTGTTTCAAAAAAAAATTGGTCTTCGAACCTTCATAGCTTGCCAATACGGATATCTTCAAAGGTTCCTAACATAAATATATAAAACATTTTCGCATAGTATCCAAAGATTTGTCTCTAGAATTTCCGCCGCGTGAAAAAGCTGCTATAATCATCTATGTTCGTGAACCTACGAAATTAAATTTAAAGAGAACACCCGGTGGCTAGTATTCTATCTGATTTAGCAGAAGAAATTGAAAAGATCCCTTCGTATACAGTGTTTGGGAGAGTAACAGCTGTTTTAGGTATGATGGTCGAAATAGGAGGAGTTGAGAGAGCTCTGGCTATTGGAGACAGAGTGCATTTAAATAATAAAAGAGGTGGGAAAGTTACATGCGAAATAGTTGGCTTTAAAGACGGTAGGGCGCTCGCAATGCCTTTCAGCGGTCTTGACGGCATTGGCGTAGGAAGTGAAGCCGAGATAGAAAATGCAGACTACCGGGTATATCCAACAGATTCATGGCTCGGCCGTGTTATAAACGCTATGGGACAGCCCATCGATGAAAAGGGGGTGCTCCTGGGCGGGACAAAAGGTTATCCAGTGAGAGGAACTCCACCTCCCGCTCATACGAGAAGCCGAATAGGTCCCAAAGTCGACCTCGGGGTGAGAGCAATTAATACATTTCTAACGGTTTGCGAAGGCCAAAGAATGGGCATTTTCTCGGGGTCTGGCGTAGGAAAGTCCATCCTGATGTCGATGATAGCAAGGTTTAGTTCTTCCGAAGTAAATGTTATCGGGTTAGTGGGCGAACGCGGACGGGAGGTGCGTGAATTCATTCAAGATTATCTTGGAGATGAAGGTCTCTCGAGGAGCGTTGTGATAGCTGCAACTTCTGATGAGTCACCACTAATGCGGAGGCAGGCCGCATATATGACCTTAGCAGTGGCCGAAGCTTTTAGGGACTCAGGTAAACAAGTTATGTGCATGATGGACAGTATCACCCGATTTGCTATGGCGCAGCGGGAAATAGGGCTGGCTTCCGGTGAGCCACCTGCATCCAAAGGTTACACACCTATGGTTTTCTCAGAGTTGCCAAAACTACTAGAGCGAGCGGGTCCTGGTCCCGAAGGAACTGGATCTATAACCGGCCTCTTTACGGTGCTTGTCGAAGGGGATGATCATAACGAACCTATTTCAGATTCTGTTAGAGGGATAATAGACGGGCATATCGTTTTGGATCGAAATATTGCAGATAGGGGAAGGTATCCTGCCATCGACATACTCAAGAGCGTATCCCGTATGATGCCGGATTGTAATACAGATGATGAAAACCGTATTGTTTCAAAGGCGCGATCCCTATTGGCTTCGTATGAAGAAATGGCCGATATGATAAGATTGGGGGCTTACAGAAAAGGAAGTGATCCAAAAATTGACGAGGCAATAGTCTATTACTCGTCGTTAGAAGAATTCTTATCTCAAGATAAAAATGAAAAAATTAAGATTGAGGAAGGGTATCAGAAATTAACAGAAATCTTACATATTGATATCCCCCCTGATAATGAACAAAGCGAGATTAATACAACAAGCACAGATGAAGAAATAGTTGAAGACTACAATGAGAATGTTTCATAAGGCGTGGGTGATTTGAATGAGCCAGTATGACAAGTTAGTGCGCCTTAAGGAATTTGAGCTTGATGAGAAACGTCGTGATGCAGGCTCAATTCTCTCAGAAATAAACAGGCTGACCGAAAAAAAGCAAAGTTTGGACGTAAGCTTAAAACAAGAACAAGATATTAGCTCCTCCTCGATTGAAGCGTTAGGGCAGTATTCTAACTTCGCTTCAAGAGTGAAAAAAGAGCGTGAAATCGTAGACGGAGCGATTGCCGAGGTTGAAAAAGCATATGTAGAAGCGAGCCGACTGGTAAACGCAGCGTATCAAGAGTTTCGAAAAGCAGAAATTATTAGGGATGAGGCAGTAGAGAAAGAGGCTGAGAAACGACGACGTGAACAGCAAATGGAAATGGACGAAGTTGCACAAAATATTCATCGGCATAAAAATACGAATTAATACAAATAACAACTAGTTTAGAGAATGTGTTCGCCAGTAAGCTAAAAAGCAGTTGATGACCGTTTTTTCACATTCACTACAGTAAAAATTGTAAAAAATAGCATTACAGCGCACGCGTAAAATACATAGTTAGCACTTCCAATGTCCATAATTAGACCTAATAACAATGGCATGAGTGAAGAACCAAAATCTAGACCAGAATAAACGAAGCCAAAAATCCGACCAGTTGAGCCGGTGGGTGTAACTTTTTTCACAAGTATATCTCGAGATGGCGCAGTAAATCCCGAGAAGAATCCAGATAATCCAAGGCATGCAATAACACTTGATGCAGTTATAAGTTGGCTTCCGATTAGAATAAGGACGAGACCTGATAACATCACGCCAATCATTGCTATCAGATCGTGCCTCGTTGTTTTATCCGCTAAAATCCCTCCGCTTAGAATGCCGATGGCGGAGCATACTAAAAAAGTAGAAAGGGCAAATGTGGCGTGTGTTATATTTATGTCATAGAGATCCTGTATGGCGCTAATACCAAAACTTTGTACTCCTACTAGTGCAGCCGCTAGTAGTGCGAAAAAACAAAAACAAGACAGAATTGTTGAGGAAAATAATAAAGATAGATTTTCGTTTAGTGAAGCCAAACTGAAGACGGGAGCGTCTATGCGAACGTTAGAACCAAATTTTCTATCATTTAAATCATTTCCAAAAATGATAAAAAATAATACAACAAATAACCCTAGAAATCCTGCTAATATTAAGGCTATTTTCCAGTTAAAAAGTTGAGTTGCATATATCACGAAGATGGGGGCAGCGGCCCAACCTACATTTCCACTGAATGCATGAACGCCATAAGCTTTACCTAACCGTAAAGATGTTACTTTTTGTGTAAGTATCGATAGATCTGCTGGGTGGAAAACACTATTTCCAAGCCCTGCTAATAGAGAAAATAGTAACAGCATCCAAAATTCTGTTGCAAAGCCATATCCAATCACGCTTGTAGCTAACAAAGTTAATCCACCTAGCAAAATATTTCGTGCTCCAAATCTATCTACTAAAAACCCTGCCAAGGTTTGTGCAATGCCCGAAACTCCATAGAAACATGTTGTTAAAAGTGCAAGAGCAGAAAAAGAAACATCAAACTCCTCTTTTAGTATCGGAAAGAGAGGGGGTAATACCAAATGGAAAAAATGACTTGCCCCATGAGCTACGCCGACCAAACCCATGACCCTTAAATCAGATCGCAAATATTGGTTTGACGATGTCATTGCATTTCATTTTTTCTTTTTGAAAATATTTCCGCCTCATCCTGAGTCTGATTGTAATTAACTTGATTTGCAACCCTTGAAGAAGGCAAAATGGAATGAGAGATTTTTTGTTTAAAAATGGGAGTCGATGATGCCGTTTGTAACGTCAGCTGAAAAAGCAAGGTCGAAGAGAAAAGCAATAGACGTTCTTGGGCAAGAGTATTTTTTAAGTCCATACGTTGGCAGTGCTCCTAAGCGAGGGCAGTATGTTCCGGGTAATGAAAAAAATGATGACGGTCTCCCGCAAGGGTTCCTGGTTGAACAGCCACCAAACTCCGTAACGCGCCCCCACTTCCATAATCATGAGCAATTTCAACTTTTCGTTGGAGGTAGTGCGCATATGGGTAAAAAGGCAACGCCGCCTTTTTCGCTTCATTACGTTAAAGGTCATACACCTTATGGACCAATCACAGCTGGTCCGGAGGGTGTAACCTATTTTACTTTGAGAGCCAGATGGGATACTGGGGCAAAGTATATGCCCGAGTCGCGAGATCTACTCAAAAAAAGTTCAAAAAAACATAAAATGGTAGCCGGTATAGGTGTGCCAGAATTATCGGAGTTATCGCAGTTGAAAGTATGCAGGCAGTCTTCTGTTATGCAAGTAGACGAGGAAGGCATCGGGGCGTACCTCTATAGCATACCGCCAAAAGGCCTAGCACAGTTAGAGATACCGACTGCTGGAGGGGGGCAGTATAGTATCGTTCTTAGAGGTAGTATTCTGTCAAACGGTCAGGAATTATCAGAGCTGTCGGGTGTTTATCGAAATTTCGATGAAGAAGAACTTGAAGTAGAAGGCGGGGCAGATGGAGCTGCTGTTCTCTTAATGCAATTTTCTGATGACCTTGTTCCGTGATATCCGAAGGGCTAGCTCACGGTTTCGAAAAAGAGGAATTTGAGCAACGAACATTGAAAGCTCAGCGTTTGATGCGGCTGGGAGAAATTGATTCTCTGCTGCTTACAACCGAACCGGAAGTTCGCTATTTCTCAGGGTTTCAAACGCCATTCTGGCAAAGCCCTACAAGGCCATGGTTTCTTGTGGTTCCTTTGGACGGAAAACCGATTGCCGTAATTCCTGAAATCGGTGCTGAGAGAATGGCCGATACATGGATCGATAAAATCGAAACTTGGGCTTCACCACGACCAAACGATGAAGGTCTTACCGAGTTATCTTCGGTCTTAACAGACATCGATAGGAAGTTTGGACGCATAGGTCTGCCCATGGGAGCAGAAACCCACATAAGAATGCCATTCTTGGATTTCAGAAAGTTAACTCAGCTAGTCCCGGGTCTAGAATTTGTCGACGGATCGCCAATAGTTAGTAGATTACGAATGATAAAGTCAGAGAGCGAAATATCTAAAACTCGTTTTATTTGTAACTGTGTTTCCCAAAGCTTTCAAAATATGAAAAAACTTGCAAAGCAGGGAGATACAGAAAGGGAAATATTTCGGAAATTTAGAATAGATATTCTAACTAATGGTGCGGATGAAGTTCCTTATCTTGTCGGTGGATCGGGAGCAAATGGACCACAAGAAGTTATAGGTATGCCATCTGATAGAGTTCTATGCGAAGGCGATGTACTTATGATGGATACTGGAGCCGTTTTTGACGGTTATTACTCTGATTTTAACAGAAATTTTGCTTTTGGGTCAGTGAGTGAAACAGCTCAATCGGCTTACCGAAAAGTGTATGAAGCCACTGAAGCAGGCTTGAGAATAGTGAGGCCCGGAATGACGGCTGAAGAACTATGGCGAGACATGGCTAAAGTTTTAGGGCTGGATGAAGGCTCTGGTTTGGTTGGAAGATTAGGTCACGGATTAGGTATGCAGTTGACCGAATGGCCTTCGCATATGCCTGGCGACAAAACCAAACTAGAAGAGGGGATGGTTATAACGTTAGAGCCAAGTTTGACCTTTGATGAAAAAAAAATAATGGTTCTAGAAGAAAACATTGTGGTGCGCGCTGGACCGGCAGAGTTGCTAACTTATAGAGCGCCAGAGGAGATCCCAATCATATATTGATACTCAGAATTAATATAGAAGTTTATGATGGGGCCGTTTTTTATAAGTTCAGAGCAAAAGAAATGGAATTTTAAGTTATGCGTGTGGGAATAGAAGTGGGTGGTACTTTCACGGACCTGGTCATGTCTGATGGCAAAAACATCAAAACCGCAAAGGTGCCTAGCACTCCTGCTAGTCCAGATGAGGGGGCGATGTTAGCTATAAAAGTGGCCGGTTTGAAGTTGGATGAAATAAGTGAACTAATTCATGGCTCGACGGTTGCTACCAATGCTGTATTGGAACGTAAAGGAGGAAGAGTTTGTTTTTTTGTTACCCAAGGAACAAAAGACCTATTGTTAATTCAACGACATGATCGTAGAGCGATTTATGATCTACAATACCAGAAGCCAAGCCCGGTGGTCCCACGACATCATACTTACGAAATAAATGAGCGAATTGCGGCTGATGGAAAAATTGTAACTGATTTAGATAGTGAAGTTACCTCGAATTTAGTAAAAGATATTCTCGAACAAGAAAACTTTGATTCGGTAGCGATTTGTTTTCTACACTCATATCTTAATCCCATACACGAGCGAGCCTTGTCCGATATAATATCGGCTCTTTACCCGGAAATGCCAATAACTTGTTCCTGTGATGTGGCACGCGAATTTAGAGAGTATGAAAGAGCATCTACCACCACATTAGCTGCCTATGTGCAACCGGTTGTGGCCGGCTACATCAACAGATTTTCTGAGGAACTAGCGAGAAGAGGCTTTCAGGGAAAATTTAGCATCATGCAATCAAATGGGGGGCGAATGCCTGCCGCCGCTATAACAAAAAATGCTATAACAGCACTCTTTTCTGGACCCGCTGCGGGTGTTGTAGGAGCAATCCGCGGAAAGGGGAGCACGCCGTACACAGACATAATAACTTTAGATATGGGGGGCACGAGCACTGATGTAGCACTTGTTAGCAGTGACCAAGCGGAATTGACGCCAATGACTATGATTGATGGTTTGCCAGTCAAGACGCCAGTTGTTGATATCGTAACGGTTGGTGCTGGAGGAGGTTCTATAGCATGGGTTGATGATGGTGGGTTGTTGAGGGTTGGACCGCAATCTGCGGGAGCAACACCTGGTCCAGCCTGTTACGGCCGTGGCGGAAAGTTACCAACCGTTACCGATGCTCATCTGGTCAGAGGAACGCTTCAAGCTGATAGTTTTTTAGGTGGGAAGATGTCAGTTGATTTAGCTGCAGCATCTCATGTAATAGGAGAAATTGCTAAAAAATTTAATGTTGAGTTAGCCGAAATGGCAGACAATATTATTCGAGTTGCGGAAGCAAATATTGTGCGGGCTATTCAACAAGTTTCAACGGAACGAGGAAGCGACCCAAGGGAATTTGCACTCGTTCCGTACGGTGGAGCCGGGCCACTGCATGCGGCAAGGGTTGCAGAGGATTTAAATATCGATACAGTTGTAGTTCCGCCAAATGCGGGCGTCTTATCTGCTTCGGGTCTCCTGTTGTCAGATTATGTTCATTACCGCAGTCAAACTAAACGACTTCTTCTAAATGAGAAAAATTTAAATAGCATCAAAAGTAATATCAGCTCTTTGACGACAGAGGCAAAAGAATACCTGATGAAGCTAGGCATACAAACTAATAAGAAAATAGAGACTTCGCTTGAGATGAGATATGTTGGTCAAGCATTCGAGGTGCCAGTAAAGCTTACAGAAATAGATGTTCGTAATATTTCTTTGACGCTTTTACAAAAGCGTTTTACAGAGGCACACCATAAAATTTTCGAATTTTCAAAGCCGGAAGGTGATCCCGTCGAAATAATCTCTATACGTGTTGGAGCCGGCGAAAAGACACCTGAGTTCGCGGTTCAGCGCGACAATGAAGATATAGATATTAATCCAAATATAAGTAAGGTCGATATTGTAGAAAGAGGAATTCTTTCTGAGACAACCACTCTCTCTCGCACGGATTTAACTGGGCCTACTGTTTCTGGTCCAGTACTTGTTCGAGATGAGAGTTCGACTGTTTACGTTCCGTTTGGATGGCAAGTAAGACTGGACGACTTTTATAATATTGTCCTTGAGAGGGGTTCTGAATAATGATTGTAAGTCCAGTAGATCAAGCAGTAATAACCAGAGCTTTAATAGCTGCTGCAGATGAAATGGGAGTGAAGTTAATACGTTCTGCTCACTCTCCGGTAGTTAGAGAAGCACAGGATTGCTCAGCGGCTATTTTAGATAAATTTGGGCGTGTCGTTGCCCAGGCAGAACTGATACCAATACAACTGGGTTCGATAACGCATACTTTTAAGGCGTGTCTTGAGTACCACCCCTTAGATACATTGTGTGAAGGTGATTTTTTAATTAATAATGACCCATATTCTGGCGGTCAGCATCTTCCCGATATATTTCTCTTTACGCCGGTGTTCCTCGAAAAAGAATTGATCGGAGTAACTGCGACGGTAGTTCACCATATTGATTTAGGTGGTGGGGCGCCAGGATTAAATCCAAATGCTGGGGATGTTCATGAAGAAGGGATAACTTTTCCACCCAGCAAGTACACAGTAGAGAAAGATTGGATGGGAGGACCCTTTGAACGGTTAGTAAGAGCGAATGTACGGATGCCGGAGGCCACTATTGGCGATCTTAATGCGCAATTTGCGGCAAATGCAGTTGGTGCCGAACGCTTACGTGACTTGTGTCGAAAATTTTCGAGCGAGATAATTTCGGTCGCGATGAACGAAATGCTCGACTACTCTGAGAGAAGAATAAGAACCGCAATTTCCAAGGCACCAGATGGTGAATACTATGGGGAAGCACATCTAGATGATGATGGTATAAATAATGTGCCAGTTCCTATAAAGGTACAACTCAGTATCAAAGGAGATACTTTAAACATTGACTTTGAGGGGACGGCGAAACAGGTAAAGTCGAATATGAATAGTCCATTTGCCTCGTCAGTCTCATCTGCGATAGCCTGCGTAAAATCAGTATTAACGGATCCAGATATACCTTTTAACGAGGGTGCAGAGAGGGCGATTAATGTTAAAATACCCTACGGATCAATTCTAAATCCCAGGCCGCGTGCACCAGTTAGGGCTCGATTGCTTCCAAGTTATAGGGTAGTAAATGCCGTTATGAAAGCGTTGGGTGAGGCTGTGCCCGAACGAGTTATAGCACCTGGGTTTGATACTACATCAGTTTGCTGTCTGAGCCATAAATTGGCTGACGGCTACAACATCTATTTGGAAATTTTTGGTGGTGGGTTCGGTGCTGGGCCAAATTATGATGGCTGTGATGCTGTCGATTCAATGCTTTCTAATTGTTCTAATATACCGATCGAGTCAATGGAGTCTGATTACCCATTTTTCAGGGTAGAAGACTATAGTCTGCGATCTTCTTCGGGTGGAAATGGTAAATTCCGTGGCGGGATGGGTTTTCAAAAGACGTATAAAATTCTATCAGACAATGTTACTTTTGCTACTTATGGAGACCGTTTTCGAATTGCCCCAGAAGGTGTTCTAGGTGGCGGAGCTGGCGCACAGGCCGAAACCTTCGTAGAAAGAGGCGGACAAGTAATCCAATTAGAATCAAAACAACAATTCGTATTACATAAGGGGGATAGATTGGTAGTGAGAACGGGTGGTGGGGGCGGTTACGGGTTACCTAGCGAGAGAAATGCAAGGTTAAGAGAAAACGACAAGTTAAGTGGTATATTGACTAATCAAGACTCGGTATGATGGATATCGATGGAGCTATCCTGTTTTTACTAATCGACTTGATAGCCAAACTCGGCCGCAGCGTCCACAAGAGTGCCCCAAAAGTCTTCGGCAAAACCTCTTGCTATATAAATATCGAAGACATCTATATCTCTGCAATCTACAGTGGCTGCAAGATCAAAAAGTTTTGTGTGAGCGCAGTAGTCGGCACCAAAACTATTTAAATGCCAATCAACGCCACTTCCTTTCATTAAAACATCTCGGGCATTTCTCCCTCTTAGCCTAACTGTACTTTTTCCGTGGCTTAAATCAGTGAGAAATACTTCAGATGAATTAAATTCATTATTTATTAAAGTCTGAAGGCATTCATGTTCCGGCTCTACAATCAACCACCTATTCGGCCCTAACCAGAGAATGCGTCTTTTATCGTCGCCATTGCAAGTGTTAGTGTGTGGAAATTCTACATTCAATAAATTTGATATGTCGGTAAGCGTCTTTGATTTGTTTGTGTCCAATTGTAAAATAGTCAACGGATGTCTTTCGCATATGAATAAACTTGGACCATTTAAAGTAACATTTCCAAATTGGCCGTAATTTATCACATGCGCTAGGCCGGACTGTCTTCGCAGAGAGTTTTTACTAGTATTTACTTCAGTCATGTAGGCGCTCGGATTTCTGGTCATAAAAAACCGGGTCTGTAATTTCTAATTCGTGACTTTCGTTATGAAGTGGACTCACCGCCCATATCTTTTTGGTAGTTTCAATAATATTACCCGAGACAAAGCCTAATGAAATAGGATGCCCAAGTGTTGGGCTCAAATATGCTGAGGATGAGACGTGTCCAAGTTTAGGGACTGGTGGAGCAAGTGTTGGATCTTTAACGAGGATAGCGCCAGACTTTACCCGAGATTTTTTATCAACCGGAACCAGTCCTACCAATCTGGGTCGGTTTTCATCCTTTAATCCCTCGCGATGCATCATTTTCGAACCAATAAAATCTTTTTTTGAACTTAATAGTTTTTGCAACCCTAAGTCTGTTGCGGTCGTGCGTCCATCAAGCTCGGGGCCTGCCACATGTCCTTTTTCAATTCGCATTATTCCCATAGCCTCAGTGCCATACGGTCTGATACTGTATGCCTTTCCAACCTCTAATATACGCTGCCAGATAAATTCGCCAAAATCAGCAGGCACATTGATTTCATAGGAGAGCTCTCCGGAAAAACTGATACGAAAAATACGCGCTGGCACGCCCTCAATATCAACTTCTCGGACCCCCATAAAAGGAAAGCTTTCATTATCGACATTAATGGTTGGTAACAGTTTCGATAATACGTTGCGACTTTTGGGGCCAGCTAGTGCCATTGCTGCCCATTGTTCAGTAACCGATGTAACTTTTACGTCTAACTTTGGCCATTGAACCTGTAAATAATATTCCATATGGCTTAAAACAGCTGCAGCGTTTGACGTGGTGGTTGTCATGAAATAGTGACATTCATCTAGTCGGGAAGTTGTTCCGTCATCAAAAACTAAACCATCTTCTCTAAGCATTATCCCATATCTTGCTTTACCTATTGGAAGCTTTGTCCAGCCGTTCGTATAAACTCTATTCAAGAACTCAGCAGAATCTTTGCCCTGTATATCAATCTTGCCCAGGGTCGATACATCTACAAGTCCGACCGAGGTCCTAACTGTTTGCACTTCACGGCTTATAGCCTTGTCCATGTTTTCTTTTGAGGGCTGCTCCATTTCATTCAGATAATATTGAGGGCGCAGCCATTGTCCAGCTTCAACAAATATTGCCCCGTGCTGCTTATGCCAGTTATGCATCGCAGAACGTCTCGTGTGTTTGTAAGATAGCCCTATATCACGACCAGCTAGCGGGCCCAAGGCGATCGGCGTATACGGAGGACGAAATGTTGTCGTGCCAATTTTTTCAATTGGTTCGGACTTCTCTTGAGCCATTATGGCTTGGCCATTTAGGTTGCTCGTTTTGCCTTGATCGGTTCCCATACCCAGAGTCGTATATCTTTTTAAGTGCTCTACGCTGACGTATCCCTCTCTGTGGGCTAATGTGATGTCACTTTCTGTAACGTCATCTTGCAGGTCTACAAATTTTTTTCCTTTTCCTGGAACGCGCCAAAGGGCCTCAATGGGAACGATGGTATTCTCATTCGTCTCTGGAATAATCTGCTCTGCCACTTCCAAATCTAAAGCTTCTGCCATTGTGTTAGCAATGTTATGACCTTCTTGAAGGCAATCGGTCAGGCTAAAACTACCTCTTGAGGCACCTGCCGAATGACCATTTTGACTAAGTTCTCCTGGTACGAACGCCTCTATAGAGTCATTGTAAACTGGTTTGCCGCCAGAGTGACAATAAAGGTGAACATTAGGACTCCAACCGCCAGATACCGCTAATAAATCCGCGGATACAATATAGGGGTTGCTCTCTATAGTTTTACCGTTGTGAGATAATGTTCCTATTTTAACGCTATTTAATCCAAAATACCCATAAGTATCGATAACTACTGAACTGGCAATAACTTCAATATCTTTTTCGTTAAGTTCTTTTTCAAAATGTTCGGGGATATTTTTTCTACTATCTACTACCGCTACTACTTCTATCCCAGATCTTGCAAGATCGAAGGCTGTTTTATATCCATCATCGTTGTTTGTGAAAATGACGGCTTTTTTACCGGGCTTTACTGCATACTGATTTACATATCGTCTAGCAGCGGAGGCAAGCATTATACCAGGTCTATCGTTGTTACTAAAGACTATAGGCCTCTCAGTCGCTCCGGTAGCTAATATTACTTTTTTTGCACGAATTTGCCAAAGCCGCTGGCGGCACTGATAACCCAGCGGTTCCGGAAGATGGTCTGAAACACTTTCTATAGCATTTACAACATCGCTATCATAGTAGCCAAAAGCGGATGTTCTTGTGGCGATTGTAACATTTTCCAATCCATCCAGTTCTTCCACGCATTGTTCGACCCAATGATGAGCTGGTTTTTTATCCAAAAAATATCGCTCACCATTTAACTGTCCACCAAGTTTTGGATGATTGTCAACTAAGATTACTCTAGCCCCAGCGCGCCCAGCCGTGACAGCTGCACTAATCCCAGTTGGCCCTCCACCAACAATTAAAATGTCGCAATGCACATGTTTCTTATCGTATTTGTCAGGATCTTTAAATTTCGTACCATCCCCCATTCCAGCTGCTTTACGGATAAAATATTCATAAAAGTGCCATCCTGGTAGACCCATAAAAGTTTTGTAATAAAAACCCGCTGAGAGGAAAGGCGAGAGCAGATTATTAATTTGTAAATAATCCAATAGTAAGTTTGGCCATCTGTTTTGGCTCTTAGCCTCGAGGCCGGGGAATAATTCAATGGCTGTCGCGCGAGTGTTAGGTTCGTGGCGGTCACCAGATCTCAGTGCAACTAAAGCATTCGGTTCTTCAATCCCTGCTGAATAAATACCCCGCGGTCTATGGTATTTGAAACTTCTGCCGACTAACCGCACGCCATTTGCTAAAAGAGCAGAAGCGAGTGTATCTCCTTCAAACCCAATAAATTTTTTCCCATCAAAGGTAAAATTTATTGGTGCCAAGCGGTTTATTTGCCCGCCATCATCTAGTCTTTGCTGTTGTCTACTTTGAAACCTAAACATTTAGTTCAAGTCCTTTTTCCTTTAAAATCAGGTTATCCTTTGGCATGCCAGTCGCTATTATTTCATGTGTGAGTGTATTCCTTAAAACCTTCACAAAACATCTACAGCCAAAGCTATGCTGCCAGAGCTCTTCATGTAGCCCCTTAGGGTTATCTCTTAAATAGACGAAGTCATACCATGCGTTATCATTGGAGCTATCACCGTTTTTCGGCCGATTTTTTGTTGCGTCACCAACATATGTAAATTCTGCATGATCTCTAGGCCCGCAAAGCGGGCAGTTAATTATAAGCATTATCTCAACTTCCTAATGTCTATTGGGAAATGGTCCAGCTCCGCGCTCGTCAACCATCCTCCCTTTTTTAAATCGCTCCAAATTGAGACCCTTATTCAAACTGTGGGGCTCATCGTTGGCAATTGTGTGAGCAAATACCCAGCCTGACCCTGGGGTAGCTTTAAATCCGCCATAACACCACCCACAATTCAGGTAAAGGTTATCGATTGGTGATTTGCCAATTATTGGGCTGCCGTCCATAGACATGTCCATTACTCCCCCCCAATGGCGGGTAATTCTGAGACGAGATAGACTCGGTATCATTGCTAGCCCGGCAGTAACGACTTCTTCGATTAAAGGTAAGTTTCCTTTTTGAGCGTATGAGTTGTACATGTCTATATCACCACCAAAAACTAAACCACCCTTATCAGATTGACTAATGTAGAAGTGGCCAGCCCCAAAAGTTACGACATGGTCAATCATAGGTTTTAGTGGTTCTGATACAAAAGCCTGTAATACATGGCTTTCTATTGGGAGTTTGAGGTTGATTAATGAGGCTAAATGGCCTGTATTACCTGCTACGGCGAAACCAACTTTACCACAGTTAAAATTGCCCCGTGATGTTTTTACGACTGTTATTTTATTGCCGGTTTCTTCAAAACCAATGACCTCGCAATTCTGAATAATATCCACTCCTAGGCTGTCTGCTGCCCTTGCCAAGCCCCAGGCCACCGCATCGTGCCGTGCGGTTCCGCCACGTCTTTGGAGCAGACCTCCCTTGATAGGAAAACGGACATCATTGGAAAAGTCCAGATAGGGCATCAACTTCCTTATTTGTTTTTCATCAAGTAGTTCAGCGTCTATTCCGTTGAGGCGCATCGTATTACCGCGGCGGGTTATTGCATCTATCTGACTGTCAGTATGTGCTAAATTCAAAACACCGCGTTGGCTAAACATCACATTGTAGTTGAGTTCTGAGCTCAATTGCTCCCACAGTTGCAATGATTTTTCGTAAAAATGCGCGTTTTCATCTAGCATGTAATTGCTTCTAACGATAGTGGTATTCCGACCGGTGTTTCCTCCTCCTAAATAACCTTTCTCTAGAACCGCTATATTTCTTATTCCATGGTTTTTAGCAAGGTAGAAAGCACTTGCAAGACCGTGTCCGCCAGCTCCAATTATGATCACATCATAAGATTTCTTGGGTTCTGGGTCCCTCCATGCACGTGCCCAGTTTTTATCTTCATTGAAGGCATTCTTTATGATGTTGAAGATTGAATATTTAGCCATAGATTTGTGTCGATTAATTTTGGTATTTACTCTGTTTATAAACTATTTCGTAATCATTACTTAGTCTACATATCGGTATAGTCTAATTGTAAGATTATTAATAGTATTACTTCCGCTTCAATTCCAATACGAAATTTCACAAAGCGAAAGGTTTTTGATGTAGGTCTTTTCTTGTGTATCACGGGCATTT
>NZGS01000111.1 GCA_002690995.1 Rhodospirillaceae bacterium | reverse complement strand
TAAAGATGCAGGAGCTTTTCGGTTGGATGCCGAGGTCAGTCAGGCGAGTAATATCCAAGCTAGCTGAACATTACATGCCTCTGGGATTTGCAGGTGGTAATGTTCGCAGTTGGATTCAGGCATTGGAGGTGGATTTACAACGAGGTTTACCATTGATTGCTAGTTACTTTGACGCCACCACACGCGGGCAACTAATGTCGCAGCATGCTGGTTGGGAACTGGCGGCCGAGGCAATTCACCGTGAACGTGTGCCATACCATCCTGATCTACTTCAGAGGGCCACCCGGATGGATTTTGCAAACTATTTAACGGAAGACATTCTGGTAAAAGTGGACCGCACTAGCATGATGAATTCACTCGAAGTCCGCGCGCCGCTGCTGGATCAAAGTGTGATTGAATTCGCCTTTGGTAAGATCCCGTCCCGTCTGAAGGCCACCCAGCACAGCAAGAAAATACTCCTCAAACGCCTCACAGCGCGCTTGCTGCCACCTGCGTTTGACCGCCATCGCAAGCAAGGGTTTTCGATCCCTCTGGCCGCTTGGCTGAAGAGCGGCCCCTTTCTGGATATGTTTCGTGAAGTGCTGCTGGATGAAGGCTGTATGTTCGATCGGCGTACCGTGTGCCGACTTTTCAAGGGCCAAGAGCGGGGGCGCAGCAACGGAGAGCGTTTGTTTGCCCTGGTTCTGTTTGAGCTATGGCGGCGGGAATATCATATTTCAATTTAAGGCTAGCAGAATGAACATTAAATTATTTAAAAAGTTTCTCTCTCTGAAAACGGGACACTGAGGCTTCTAATATGAAAATTCTTGTTACAGGCGGAACCGGATATATCGGTTCGCATACCGTGCTCGCGCTGTTAGAGGCGGGGCATGACGTTGTGGCTCTGGACAACTTTTGCAATAGTTCAGCGGTGTCCCTCACGCGGGTAGAGCGGCTTTCCGGTAAGTCTTCCTTGTTGATTGAGGGGGATGTTCGCGACCGTGCTCTGTTGGACCAATTATTTGCCGAGCAAGCTATAGACGCAGTGTTGCACTTTGCCGGACTCAAGGCGTTGGAGGAAAGCGTGCGTAATCCTCTGGAGTACTACAAAAACAACGTCAGCGGCAGCGTAACTTTGGTTCAGGCGATGGCTGAGGCCGGGGTGTGGCGACTCGTTTTCAGTTCCTCAGCCACAGTCTACGGTGAGCCGTCGCAAATGCCGATCTGTGAGAGTTTCCCCACGAGTAAACCCACGAACCCATATGGCCGTTCCAAATTGATGGTGGAAGAAATGCTACAAGATCTAGTTAATGCCGATGGCCGGTGGTCCGTTGCCCTGTTACGCTACTTCAACCCAGTGGGCGCACATGAAAGCGGGATGATAGGCGAAGACCCGGACGGCACACCCAATAACTTACTGCCCAGCATCAGCCGTGTGGCCGTCGGCGCGATGAAGAAGCTTTTTGTTTATGGGGGCGACTATCCGACTGCTGATGGCACCTGTATTCGCGATTACATCCATGTGATGGACTTGGCGCTCGGGCATTTGAGGGCTCTTGAATTTATGAGAGACCAGCGCGGTGTCAATATTTGGAATCTGGGTACCGGAATTGGCTATTCTGTGCTAGAAATGGTGCGCGCCTTTGAAAGGGTGTCTGGCAGAGCTGTGCCGATAGAGATCGTGGCCCGCCGGGTGGGCGATATTGCAGAGTGCTGGGCGGACACATCAAAGGCTGCCGAGGAGTTGAACTGGAGAGCCGAACGTGGGCTGGACGTCATGATGCAAGACCTCTGGTGCTGGCAGTCCAAAAATCCATATGGGTATAGTAGACTGGAAAAATGAGGGAGTTGACTTTGCGGGTCTCAGTCAAATCGAAGTTTTGCGTGCCAAGTACATTAGTTGTGATTAGCATAGGTTAAGTTGAGGAAAAGTAATGAAGTATGTTACGGAAATAAAACTCGCCATCATTGGTTTGGGCTACGTGGGTCTGCCTTTGGCTGTTGAATTTAGTCGTAAACGTGAAGTTGTTGGCTTTGATATTGACCATCAACGTATTAAAAATCTCAAGGCTGGCCATGATGTCACGTTGGAAATAACGCGAGAAGAGTTAACGATGTCGACACAACTTATTTTCAGCACTGAATTAGATGATCTGCGCCAATGTAACTGTTTTATTGTCACGGTGCCCACGCCGATTGACGACTATAAGCGTCCAGATTTGACACCTCTAACAAAAGCCAGTGAAACTGTGGGGAAGGTGCTCAAACCTGGCGATCTTGTTATCTACGAGAGTACTGTCTATCCCGGCGCTGTTGAAGAGGACTGTGTGCCTGTGTTAGAACAATTTTCTGGCCTTAAGTATAACGATGACTTTTTCTGTGGCTATAGCCCCGAGCGGATTAATCCGGGTGATAAAGAACATCGCATAATGGATATAGTAAAGGTAACAGCTGGCTCTACTCCAGAAATTGCTGATTTAGTGGACGCACTTTATGGAGAAGTTATAACGGCAGGCACTCATAAAGCTGAAAGTATAAAGGTTGCAGAAGCTGCTAAAGTAATCGAAAATACCCAGAGAGATCTCAACATAGCTCTTGTTAATGAATTAGCTATGATTTTTAATAAAATGGGGATAGATACCGAAGCTGTCTTGAAGGCGGCAGGTAGTAAGTGGAATTTTGTACCTTTTAGACCTGGCTTGGTCGGTGGTCATTGTATCGGCGTAGACCCATATTATCTGACGCATAAAGCTCAGGCCATTGGTTACCATCCTGAAATCATTTTAGCTGGCCGTCGTTTGAACGATAGTATGGGTGGCTATGTAGTTGCTCAACTCATTAAAGCGATGACTAAAAAGCGTATAGAGGTTGATGGTGCTCGTGTGCTAGTAATGGGCTTTTCCTTCAAAGAAAACTGCCCTGATCTTCGTAATACACGAGTGGTTGATGTAGTTACTGAGCTGCAAGACTACAACTGCAAGGTCGAAATTTACGACCCGTGGGTGATGGCAGATGAGATAGAATCTGAGTATGGCATCACTTCAGTTGTTGTGCCAGAGCTAGGTATTTACGATGCCATAATAGTTGCTGTTGCTCATGATCAGTTCAAATCGATGGGAGCTACTTCGATTCGTCGCTTGGGCAAGTCCAAACATATTCTATACGACCTAAAATATATTATGTCTGAAGCCGAATCCGACTTACGACTGTGATGAAAAGATACAGCAACATTATTAGGATGGTGTGATTATTGAAAAATCGATGGGGCTAATAGTAGGGATAGATGCAACTAATCTGCGTGGAGGAGGAGGGGTCACTCATTTAGTTGAATTACTTAATGCTGTCGAGTTAGCTAGTCATGGTATCAGGAAAATAGTAATTTGGGGTGGTGAACAGACGCTTAAAAAGTTACCTAGTCGATCATGGTTAGAAAAAATAAGTCCCGAAGCGTTGAACCAAGGTTTAGTTAAACGAACATTTTGGCAGCGCTTGGCTTTATCTAGTGCTGTTCGAAATGCTCTATGTGACGTATTGTTTGTACCTGGAGGCAGCTACAGTGGAGACTTCGAACCAATAGTAACCATGAGCCGGAATCTTTTACCCTTTGAATGGCGAGAATTGCGCCGATATGGGATGAGACCAATGTGTCTTAAATTATTAATATTAAGGTATACCCAGTCGCGGAGTTATAGAAGTGCAGATGGGGTGATATTTCTAACAGAATATGCCAAGAATGCAGTACTTAAGGTGACTGGCCCGGTTTCAGGACAGAAAGCTGTCATCCCACATGGTGTATCGACCCGATTCCAGTCAGCACCTAAAGAACAAAAACCGATCCGCGATTACAGCCAGATGAATCCCTTTCGGCTACTTTATGTTTCTACAATTGATCAATACAAACACCAATGGCATCTGATTGAGGCCGTTCATACCTTGCGTGCTCAAGGGTTTCAATTGACACTTGACCTTATTGGGCCAGCCTACTCAGTCTCATTAACACGATTAAGGGCTGCGATTGTGGAATTTGATCCGGACAAAGTTTGGGTTCGATACCACGGCGCCGTCCCTCACGAAGCCCTAAATGGTTTTTACGCGCAAGCGGATCTAGGGGTATTTGCATCGAGTTGCGAAAATTTGCCAAATATTCTCCTAGAAACTATGGCGGCAGCGCTCCCTGTTGCTTGTTCGAATCGTGGTCCCATGCCAGAAGTTCTGGGCGACGCCGGTTTGTATTTCGATCCAGAGAATCCAGTTGAAATAGCGCAGACACTTCGGAAATATTTAGACTCTTCAGCGTTGCGGAGTCAAAAATCAAAGGCTAGTTTCAAGCGCAGTCAGCAATATACATGGGAGAGATGCGCGAATGACACCTTCGCTTTTTTGTCAAAAATGGGGTTAGGAAAAATAAAGGGATAGCGATTTCTTATAATTATATTGTCTCGAATATACTAAAACTATTGGTGAACTATAGATGTTTAAAAATAAAAATCTTTTAATTACAGGTGGCAGTGGTTCTTTTGGCAACGCTGTTTTAAAACGTTTGTTAGATTCTGACCTAAGAGAAATTCGTATATTTAGCCGGGATGAAAAAAAGCAGGATGATATGAGGAAGATTTATAACAGCTCGAAACTAAAATTCTACATTGGAGATGTCAGAGATTATGATTCTGTATTAAATGTCGTAAGAGGCGTTGATTTTATTTTTCATGCGGCGGCTCTAAAGCAGGTTCCATCTTGTGAGTTTTACCCGCTTGAAGCAGTCAAAACGAATGTTCTTGGCACTGAAAATGTTTTAGAGGCTGCGGTCTCAAATGGGATCAAACGAGTTGTTTGCTTAAGCACCGATAAAGCTGTTTATCCCATAAATGCTATGGGTATTTCCAAAGCGATGATGGAAAAAGTGATTGTTGCAAAGTCCCGAAATTGTGTTGATTCTAAAACGCATATTTGCACGACTCGATACGGAAATGTGATGGCTTCTCGCGGCTCTGTGATTCCTTTGTTTCTTCGCCAGATTTTAACCAATAAGCCCATTAGCATCACAGATCCTAATATGACGCGATTTATGATGACTTTGGATGACGCTTTTGACCTAGTGTTACACGCGTTTAAGAATGGAAAGAACGGCGATATTTTTGTTCAAAAGGCTCCAGCAGCTACTATTGATGTTTTGGTGAAGGCGCTGATAAAAATCACCGGCAAGAATAACCAGTCGGTAGAGGTCATAGGTACTCGCCATGGCGAAAAGCTTCATGAGGCCCTGTGTTCCCGGGAAGAAATGTTTGTTGCTCAAGATCAAGGTAATTATTTCCGTATACCGGCAGATAATAGGGACTTAAATTATTCCAAGTATAATGAAAAGGGGGAAAAAAACCTCTCAATAATTGAGGATTATAACTCTCACAACACTACTCGTTTGGACGTGGATGAAATGGTGCAGCTGCTTCATAAATTGGATTTTATTTCGAACATCGCTGCGGGTGGAAAAACTATTCCAGAAGAGGTCTAGGGAGAGGCTCTTGTCAAATGAATCCCAGGTTTTAGATGCCGGTTGTGGGAGCATACAATTTAGTGAATATTGTGATTATCTTCTTTATTGTTGCCTTGATTGAGTCAATATGTTACCGACTAAAAGATGTATGGCTCTAGCGTTTGTCTGGGGAGGCACCATATCATAGTAGTGCATTGGACTTAGTCGTTGATACTCCCGGCATTGATGAGTTAGATGGGAAGTTTGACGCACTTCTATGATAAGCATGTACCGAGTGGAAAAGCAAATGTATGATAAAATTTATAACGAATTAAAATCTGATGGAAGGAGAAGGAATTGAGGTGCCTAATAGTGGGTGCAAATGCATCAATTGCACCAGATATTTCTAATGTATTCAGTGCAAATAGCTATGAGGTGATTTCGGCTTTTAGAAAATTTACCAAATATAAGGCTACAAAGTCGATACGCTATTCAGTTAGTGCTGACGGGGGTCTCAAAATCACAAATAGCTCTCTAGTGGGAGAGCTAGATGCAGTAGTGTTTTGTACTGGAGCACTGATGGGAAAATCGATTCAAGATTACACAATCGCAGAAATGGAAGAGGCGTTTGACGCAAATATTTTAGTCGTGGTTAAGTTTGTAAAATACCTGCGCTCTAAATTAAATCATAATTCTAGTATTGTTTTTATAAGCTCTATTTCAGCATCGGCAGGAAGTTATGATGAGATATACAGTGCATCAAAGTCAGCTTTGTATGGACTCACCAAATCGTTAGCAAAAAACACAAAAAATGGTGTGCGATTTAATTGCGTATCACCAAGTTTAATAAAAAACTCTCAGATGTATAACACTTTCAGTAACGATGAGGTACAAACACACGTATCGCAAACGCCTATCAAGCAATTGGTGAATAGTAAGGACCTAGCTACAATCATTTATGACATATGCCAACCGCACTGGAGGTCTTTAAACGGGCAAATACTTGATGTGAATGGAGGCAGGTATGTCTAATTTCCGTAAATACGATGTGATTGTAATCGGTGGCGGAATTTTTGGTTGTCTTACTGCTATCGAGCTCTCTAATAAAGGGCTTCGAGTACAATTACATGAAAAAAATGATCAGATTATGATTGGCGCATCGCTCAACAACCAGAATAGACTGCACCTTGGCTATCACTATCCTCGAGATTTGGAGACTGCTTCACAGTGTCAAAAAGGCTTTGAAGATTTTAAAACAAGATTTTCAGAATGTATCCTCGAAAAGTTCTGTAATGCATATTTCATTAGCTCTATAGAAAGTAAAGTTAAATTTACTGACTATAAAACATTCTGCGAAGCAGCAAATCTCCCAATCAGAAAAATTGATTTAGATAACTTCATTCCAATGTTACAAAATGTTGATGGAGGTCTATTTACCGATGAGGTTGTTTACGATTCATCTATCTTGAGAAGACTTGTATTAAGAGAATTGGAAAAGGAGTCGGTAGATGTTGTGACAAAGTCTAATGTCAAATCGATTTATGACAAAGGAATTGGTTTTGTAATTAAAAGTGAAAAAGAGAGTTTTGAAACACGTAGCGTGGTTAATTGCACATATGCTAACTTTAATGATTTTAATAAAGAATTAGGATTGGATTCACAAACATTGCAGTATGAACTCACCATTGTCCCAATTGTTAAGTGGAGGGAGGGATTAGATCCTACTGGCATTACGGTGATGGATGGTAAATTCTTTACAGTTTTACCTTACGGAAAAACAGGTAACTATTTGCTCTATCACGTTGACCACACAGTGCAGGAAACTAAAGTCGGCTCTCATTATCCAATCGAATGGAGAAATACTAGAGATTACGTGGGTGAAGATGTGGCTATCGAGGCTTTTAATAAAATGAAATCGGCCTCTTCAAAATGGTTACCGTCCATTCTTGACGCAGAGTACATTGATTATTTAGCTACAGTAAGAGTGGTGCTTGCTGATGTTGAGAGTAGCGACCGAAGGCCATCTCTCATAAGTAGAGCAAATTTTTCTAGTCCATTTTATACTTTATTCTCGGGGAAGATAGACCATTCCATTTGGGTTGCAGAAGAAATATCAAATAAATTGTGTGCAGAGCTTTATGAAGCATGAGTGAGTAGTATGACAGCTCACAAAAACCTATAAATTTTCTCTACATAGGATGTCAGGTGAGTGTAATTTAAAAGGTAACATTGATCCATCTGAGTTAAATGGTTTGGTTATTGGCCTTACATGTCATGATCTTTGAATGATGTTATGAGACAAGTAGTTCAAACTAACGACAGTATGGGACACTTCTTCAAGCAATTTTAAAGATTCCACCTAAAAATCAGTTTTTTCAGAAGTTTTCCTGAAGTTAGAATATTAAATAGACTTGGTTATATCAGAAAAATATAGGTTGACTTTACCAAGGTGAGGATAGGGTTAAATATAAAGGTAGAGTAAATGGAAATCGTTGTAACAGGTGCGAATGGCTTTATAGGAAAAAATTTATGTGTGAGGCTCCGAGAGGTTGGGCAACACAATGTTCTTGAAGTTCATCGTGGTACTCCTGAAGAAATTCTTCTGTCTTATCTTTCCAAAGCTGACTTTGTCTTCCACTTAGCTGGTATAAACCGTCCAAAAGATAAATTAGAATTTGTGTCGGGAAATGTTGATTTGACTAAGTTTATTGTTGATTCTCTCATTAAAATTTCTCGTAATATCCCGATCATGTTTACTTCATCAGCACAAGTTGATCAAAATAACCCTTATGGGAACAGCAAGTTAGCTGCAGAAAAAGAGATTCATCGGTACTCTGAGATAACAGGATCACCATATTATATTTTTAGGTTACCTAACGTTTTTGGTAAATGGTGTAAACCGCATTACAATTCCTTCATAGCGACGTTTTGCAGCAATATCATGGCAGGCTCTGAGATTATGATAAATGATCCCAGTGCACCAGTTAAATTAGTTTATATTGACGATGTGTGTATTACGTTTCTCAAACTATTGGAGGGAAAAGTTCAATCAGGATTTAGTGAAGTACCGGTTGAATATCATACAACTGTGGGTGAGGTTGCTGAAATTCTTAGCTCTTTTAAGGCATCTCGCGGTACTCTAATCACCGAATCTGTTGGTTTAGGTCTCACTAGAGCTTTATACTCGACGTATTTGAGTTTTACGCCCCCTGAACAATTTAATTACTCCATTCCAACTTATGGAGATGCGCGAGGGGTATTCTGTGAAATGCTTAAAACCAAAGATTCAGGTCAGGTTTCGTTTTTTACCGCTCATCCTGGCATTACGCGGGGAGGTCATTATCACCACACTAAAAACGAAAAATTTCTTGTTATTAAAGGAGAGGCTGTCTTTAGGTTTGAAAATGTTAGCACTTCTCAGAGATATGAGTTGATTGTAAATGGCTCAAATCCTGAGATCGTCGAGTCAATCCCAGGATGGGCGCACGATATTACTAATAGTGGGGATGAGGAGCTAATCGTTTTGCTTTGGGCTAATGAAATTTTTGATCGTCAAAGACCCGACACAATTTCGAAAGAACTTTTTTGAGGAGTAGCAAGATGGAGAAATTAAAAGTAGAATCCTAAGTAGGCACTTCGCCAGAAATAATAAAGCTTTCCTACAATTTTGCAAAATATGCCAGCATTGTGGTCAAAGGTTAATTCATACAGGGCAGAATTAGGATTATGAATATAATCAAGTCTTCTTTGATGATTAGACATCTTTGATCCACAATGCCCTAGCTGTATTCTTTGCGAGGTTTGATTAAAAATGAAAAAGCTTAAGGTGTTAACGGTAGTTGGCACGCGACCTGAGATTATTAGACTATCTCTCGTCCTGGCGAGGCTAGATCAACATTGTGAGCATATTTTGGTCCATACAGGGCAAAATTATGATTACGAGCTGAATCAAGTATTTTTTGATGACCTAGGCGTTCGTAAACCGGATTATTTTTTAAATAGCGCAGACAATAGCAGCGGTGCGGCGAACACGATTGGAAATGTGATTATTTCTATAGATAAGGTATTAAAGAATGTGCAACCTGAGGCTATGTTGATTTTAGGTGACACAAATAGTTGTTTATCTGTAATTCCGGCGAAGCGAAGGAAAATTCCGACTTTTCACATGGAGGCTGGTAATCGTTGCTTCGATATGCGTGTGCCTGAAGAAACGAATCGTCGCATCGTTGATCATACGGCTGATATAAATTTGACCTACAGCAGCATAGCTAGAGACTATCTATTACGTGAAGGCTTGCCACCCGATATGATAATAAAAACAGGCAGTCCAATGCTTGAGGTTTTGACGCACTACCGTCCTCAGATTGACGCCTCTGATGTATTGGCTCGTTTTGAGCTCAAAGAAAACTCTTATTTCGTTGTTAGCGCACATCGAGAAGAAAATATTGAATCACCACAAAGCTTTGCTAAGTTGGTGGATGTAATCAATACAATAGCAGGAGATTATGAGTTGCCTGTAATCATTTCGACACATCCGCGAACACAAAATAGGATTGAAGAGACTAACTCTAAATTCCATAAAAATGTACTTTTTTTAAGGCCATTGGGGTTTTATGACTATGTAAGATTACAGTTGTCCGCGCGTGCGTCATTGTCTGACAGTGGCACTATTAACGAAGAATCATCGATTCTGAATTTTCCGGCACTCAATCTTCGTGAAGCACATGAGCGACCTGAGGGGATGGAAGAAGCCGCAGTAATGATGGTAGGACTTGAGGTTGAGCGCGTGCGTCAAGGTTTAGCTATTTTGGCTACACAGCCCCGTGGAGCTGAGCGTGGATTAAAACAGGTGGCTGATTACAGCATGCCGAATGTGTCGGAGAAAATCGTTAGAATCATCCATAGTTATACGGACTATGTAAACAGAGGTGTTTGGAAAAAATATTAATCCCTATCTCTCAACTGGGGTGTGAGAACGCCACAATTTTTTTCTTCGCTGGGATAAAGTTGTGATCTTAGGAGTTGTATGACATCAGGAGTAAGATATGAGTGTGTGTGTTAACATAGGATGTGGGCAGACCCCTACAGACGGCTGGAGAAATTTCGACAATTCTCCTGCGCTTAAATTGGCTAAATCCCCTGTTAAACTGGCGATAGTAAAGGCGGTTGGGTTACTGACTAAAGAGCAGATTGAAAATGTAGAATGGAATCGCACTCACTCCATTGACTTCGCAGATGCAACAAAAGAACTTCCTTTATCAACTAATTCCGTAAGCTGTCTTTACACATCTCACATGTTTGAGCACCTTTCACGCGAGGATGGAGTGAAATTCCTTAAAGAGTCATTTAGGGTATTAGAGGTTGGAGGTGTAATTAGAGTTTCGGTTCCAGACTTATCCAAAGCTGTTGATTTTTATCGGGCAAGTGGTGATGCCAACCAGTTTATGGAAACTATTTATGTTACAGCACCTAAACTAGATACTTGGCAGCAGAAATTAAGACTTCTATTCGCCGGATATCGCCATCATCAATGGATGTACGACGGCGAATCACTATCTAAGTTAATGGCTGATATTGGGTTTTATGATGTATCGATCATGCAACCAGGCTCGACAATGATGATTAACGCAACTAGCTTAGATTTGTTTGAACGTAGTAGAGATAGTGTTTATGTTGAAGGAAAAAAATAAATGTACTTTGATGATTGAAATTGTAGTGGTATGAAATACCTTTTAATCGCGGATGCTTTTCCGCCGCTCAGAACATCTGCAGCTATTCAACTCCGAGATCTATCTGTCGAATTTTTTAGACAAGGGCATTCAATAAGTGTGATGCTTCCTGACCCTGACTTACCGGAAGGATATAGTGTAGAAGACAGGGCAGGAATTCAAATTATTCGTCTAAAAACACCTGTTTTACGGGACGTAGGAGATTTCCGTCGAACTTTGGGTGAGCTTTTAATGCCGTTTTTTATGTTGTTCCATTGGCGTAAAAGCCCTCTCATTCATGAGCAATGGGACGGAATAATATGGTATTCCCCATCGATATTTTTCGGACCACTAGTAAAGGCTCTTAAAGCCCATTGTGGCTGTAAAGCATACTTAATCATCCGAGATATTTTTCCAGACTGGGCTTTAGATTTAGGCTTGATTGGACGTGGACTGCCATATCGGTTTTTCAAGGTAATAGCGAATTTCCAATATAGTCTTGCAAACACGATTGGCGTTCAGACATCTGGAAATCGTGCATTTTTTTCTGATTGGGCAAAAAATGATAATAGGAACTTGGAGGTATTACAGAACTGGTTGGCTAGTGAGGTACACAAGGGCTGCAGTATATCAATTGAAGAGACGGCGCTTGCAGGTAGAAAAATATTTGTTTATGCGGGTAATATGGGCGTGGCCCAGGGGATGGGTGCCCTAATGGATCTTGTTTATGAATTTCGCTTCCAAAAATATGTTGGATTTATTTTTGTGGGGAGAGGGAGTGACTTAGACGATTTGAAAAATCTGTGTATTCAGCGAAAACTTACAAACATACTTTTCTTTGATGAAATAGAGCCTCATGAAATCCCTGGATTGTATGCCCAATGTGACATTGGCCTTTTGGCCCTTGATCTTAAGCACAAAACCCATAATATTCCTGGAAAGTTTTTATCCTACATGAGGGCTGGTTTGCCAGTTCTTGCTTCGGTAAATAAGAACAATGACATAATAAGATTAATCCATGACAACAAAGTAGGTCGTTCGTACTCTAGCTCTTCGGTTTTCGATCTCAAGGAAGGTGCTGAATTGTTACTTTGTGATCTAGATAACGATAATGAATATGAGGCTCGATGCATTAATTTGTATGAAAATCTATTTGCTCCTGCAATTGCAGTAAAATCAATAGTTAATTCATTAGATTAAACTTTAATTACAGACACTGAAAATATCGTGACACGACTGGGTTACTTTTTTAACGGCATGGAACTCAGCTAACCTAGTCATTGTAGGACAGCTAGCTAACAAAGTGTATTTGGATAGGTTACTCAAAATGTGCTGTTTTGTTGTGACTGATATGAATATCGGAGGTTCCTGACCTCAAGGGCACAGATGCTTGATTGTATTTCTGAAGAGGGAATATTACATTATTATTCAGAATAAACATGGACTCTCAGGCATTCCCCCAATGCTCTCTTCTGGATCAGTGCTCTTTCATAAAAAGAAAGAAATTTTAGCAAGGTAGAAGGAAACTCCGACTTTTATAAATCCGTCATTACGTCATTTATGGGAAAAGTTGAGTCCTAATGCGCCGACTATTGGACGCTGATTGTTTATTTTTGCCTTTTGTTAACGAGGTTTGGGTGGTCAGTTTTCCTACATCAGGTGAAGTTCGGATATTGTTTAAAGAACTGCAGAATCCTCCTATTAAGCTCTAAGCTGATTTTACTCAGAACTACAAATGAGTGTATGGTAGAGTCATAACTATGATGGCTGGGGTGTGTAAATACCGTTGCTTCAGCTTGCAAATTAAAGACCGTCATTATTGAGGCAGATAATATTATTGGGTGTTTCCTCGTAGTTTAGATTTTATAGTCACGGTGCGTATGAAAGTTAATTCCCTCTTAGATTATTTTAAATACTTCGCGTCTTATTACTTGCTTTATCGGTGTTATGCTGTTTTTACACTTTTGCTTTGAAATGATCAGGCTAAATTAGTTTGTTGTGTAATCTAGTTGTTTAATAATGACTGCCGATCACATGGCTACATACTTCGCACATGTCTAAGACAATTTTTTCTCTGCTCTTTCGGCCGTGATTGCTCCCTCTCGGCCACAGAATAGGTGGAAGTATATTGAAATTGCAACCCGTTTTGTCTTTGATGGGGCTTTATTGCTAGATTTTCCCGTTGCGATATGGAAGAGGATCTGGCTTATCATGATCTTTAACTATGATGTTCTGAGGTTCTATGCTGAAGATTAAATGTGGGTGACTATTGACGATACTGGAACTTTGTGCACTCCGCACCCTCAGACTGTCTTATACAAGTCGTTCGATCGCCATCAGGTTACCATTGATAATTGGAAAATCACTCCTTTTTTTTCAGGAGCGGGAAATGGAACCTATGCTTTTATTTTGGAGGCAAGCAATTAATGTCAAGCAACCCATGATGGATAAGTGCTGAGCAAAAGAGGATGCCCTATCTATAAAGACTGATCTTGAGCGTGGCTCAATAGAAAAAAGGTACACATGAACCTACAACAGCAAAACTGGTTACATTTTTTTGAGTGGATACAATATTTGTAGGAAACGCCAATTTCCTCTTGCTTTTGTCACTTCAGCATTCACTTTGATCTTTCGGAGTTTTTCCCAATTCTAAGCTTTTTAGATACAGCCCAAAGCCTAGAAATAAACATAATAACAAGTCGGTAGTTCAGGATAATTTCTGGGCGAAATTCTATGCCCATATTGTTTAAATTTTCAATTGCAAGTGTTCGAGTCGCCCTTGAAAACCCCAAGTCACTTACTTCCTCGAAACAACCATTTACTGTTAGCGTATCAAATCCAAACGTGTTCTTGAATAAAAATTCTAACGATTCTGAATGCATCGATATATCTGCAACAACATTAGATTCCGGCAAGGAATCAGCAAAGAGATCAAGCTTAATGTCTATACCTAAATCAAAAATGTTTATGTTTACCGGTCTGAACGCGGCTATTGGGGAAATGTAGCGCACTAATTTCATGAACCACTTGGAGTTGTTTTTGAAGATCCTAATTTTATAGTTTTTAAAACACTTCTGAAGGTTGTCTAAATCAATACTTTTATATTTCTGTAAAGTTTTAGAATTTATTTTTTTATAAGCTTCGTTCCAAAAATTAATAGAGGCACTATTATCGAACTCACATTTGAGATGACAGAGTTCTTGAAAAGGGGATAAAATAGCTACTTTAGTATCGTTTCCTTCGAAGGCTTTAACAACGTCCTCAGGCTTGTTGGCGGCATCATTCAGGTAAAAATTTAGATCATTGGAAAAGTAAACATAACTAGCAAAAGGAACTAATACTTTAGGCTTAAAAAAAGAAGTTTGTAGTTTTAGGGTATTTATTTTTTCTCTAGCAGCCAGCTGCCTCCACGCCAGATTATCTTTGCCGCCTTTCCAAGCTGCATAGCTGAACTGGGAGACTAATATGTCACATTCACCAGTAATTTTGAGTACTTCATCACATCGCGAAGGGTCTTTAACTTCGCAATCATTTAAGTTGATAATAGTTTTGTCGTTTGTTTTTACGGCCAAGCCTGAATCATAAAAACCGTCCTTGAAACAAAGAATTTGAAAATTTTCGGCAAGTTTTGTCCAAGAGTTGAACTCTATAATTACAAGATCATACCCAGATTTTGAAAGAAAGGTCTCTACCCTTCGGTCATTTGTTTTTTGAAAAATTATTTGAATATTCTTATTTTTAATTTTATCCACAAACTTTTTAAAAAACATAATTGAAAAATGATCAGGATGCTCATGAGAAATCCATATATGTGTTACTTGCTCTAAAAGAGAGTTGATTTCTTCATCTCTTAACTCATGAATTAAATTCCATCCTTTGTGAAATGCGTCTCCCTGATACCAAGGATCTGAAAGTAAGGAAACTTCACCATGCTTTATCAAAACGCTGGCATGATTTATCAGTTGTAAAGATGTTGACAAAGTCAATAATCCCTAAAGAAATTACTTCAGCGACTTGGTAGTTACGTTGTTAAAAAGGTGTCGGGCGTACAAGTTCCAGACGCAGTAAGTGGTTTTCGCGCTTACAGCAGAGAAGCAGCGCTACAGCTAAACATTATTAGCCCATTTAGCTATACCATTGAAGCCCTTATTCAGTCTGGTAAAAAGCACATGGCGGTGGC
>NZGS01000110.1 GCA_002690995.1 Rhodospirillaceae bacterium | reverse complement strand
TATATCAATGACAGTAGTCTTAAAGTGGTTTCTTATAAATGGGATTTACTTTTTTTGCTATATGATTAAGGAGTTACGTTATGGCTAATTACTTTGTTATATCACGCGCAAAACCGAAGCCAGGATACGCTGCTACTGGCTTGAAACATCTCAAAACGCTAGCTGATTTCACTAAAGAAAATGGTGCGGTTCACTGTGATGTAGGAGCCATACAAACTGGAGCTAATGCTGGTTCATTAATTGCTGCCATGTTTGTTGAGAAAATGGCTACGATCGAAAATATTTTTGATCACTTTCCAAATCAAGAGTTTTATAAAGAAATGTTTTCAACAGGTAATATGGAAATTACTGGTCGTGCAATTGGTCGAATTCACCACCGTGAATCGGGTTCTTCGGACAAACCTAAATATATGGTTTTAACAAAGTTTAGTTCGAAAACTGAAATGCTTGATGAAGCAAAACAAGTAATGGATATATTTATGAAAAACGGTGCTTTGTCATGTGGTTATGCAACCTTTGGTGCAGGTGACTCGGCCGGTGCCAGGGTCATGGGCGTTCGGTACCCGTCACTTGACGCTATTCAAAACGCATATGAAGCAGCCAGAGCAAGTGACGTCTACGCGTCGGCTCTGTCAGATGTAGAGTTGCATTTTCGGAATGTAATTCGTCTGGGATAAAAAAACTTTAACGGCACATTTTCTTTGCTTGCCCCGGCTTTTTTGTATCAGTCAATCAATTATGTCGGGGCACACTTGCAGAATAGATTTTACATAGAAAACAAATCACACATACAACAATTAATTAATTTTTCTGTGTCGATCTTAAATTTTGCCTACAAAAAAGTCAAAGAGGTGGGAATAACCTAGCCATCATCTTTTATTATCAATTTGGTCTGGCTACTTACATTGAAATTACCGCGTGGCGGGATTTTTCTTTTAACGTGGCTGTCGGCCGCGAGTTTATAAACAAAGATAGAAGCGGTAGATGTGGCTTCTCACCATATGATGAATTCTAAAGTGGGGGGATAGAAAATGCGGTTTCTTATTCTCGGAGCGCGGGCTTTGGGAGGTTATTACGGTGGTCTTTTACAAAAGGGAGGGGCCGATGTTACGTTTCTCGTGAGACCTCGCACCGCTCATAGATTATCGTCTAAAGGGCTAAGAATAAAACTCGAGAACGAATTTTACAAGTCATCAGTTCAAATAACTTCTGCCGAACAACTGAGTGAAACCTTTGATGTAATTATTCTTACGTGTAAAGCTTTTGATATTGATGAAGCCATTGATGCAATTACACCTGCTGTAGGTCCTCAAACGGCTATACTGCCGATTTTAAACGGGGTAAACCACATAGATATGCTAATTGATCGTTTTAGCATCAAAAATATTTTGGGTGGAGTTACTCAGTTTTTAGTGAACCAAGATAAAGAGGGAACTATTATTCCAACTTATCATGGGGCAGGTGGACAAAAAACCGTATTTGGAGAAGTCCAGGGGGGACTATCTAACAGGTGCACTGAAATTCTTCAAAAGATGAAAATAAATATGCCAGATGCGTCAATATCTGAGGATATCATGAGTGAGCTTTGGATGAAAGTCAGCGGCGCAGGACCATCCTTTGCCGTGGCTGCTCTCCTACAGGAACGAGCTGGGAAGGTCGCAGAAACGAATATGGGGCACTCGGTAGTATCTGGTGTATATCAAGAAAGTGCTGCGGTATGCGAAGCCGAGGGATATCGGCCGCCTGCCGAAATGAGATCAATAATAGTTGAAAACCTTTGGGGTAAAATTGGTTCCGATTACGGGCCATCACTGCTAGCTGACATTGAAAGTGGACGAAGGACAGAAGGAAAACATGTGATAGGCGATTTAGTAGAGCGTGGAAGAAAGCACAATCTTTTTATACCACTGCTTGAGGCCGCTTTGTGTAAAATAGAGCTGTATGAAAATGCTCTTTTAGCTTCGTAGCCATTGTTTGCAAATTCACTGTAAAATCCACTTTTTTTGATAACTCGATTTGAAAGTACAAATAGTAATGGTTTAAAAATTGGTATGATATGAAACGAAGCGTCAGGATAAAAAATTTATTAAAGTCTTTTAGCATTGGTATTCTTCTTACATTTGTTGGAATTATCATAGGCATGGGCGTCATGGCGTTGTAATTTTTTGTTTTTTTGTGTCTCTCGCTATCTAAATACATTCATATCAACCGCGTGCCATTATTTTTTTGTAGTCTCCGGAGAGTAAAATGATAAAGATTTATCACACAAAAGGTACGCGAGGTCTGAGGGTAATATGGCTTTGTGAGGAGTTAAAAATTGAATATCAGATTCAAGAGGTTGATTTCTCGAAGGAATTTAGGTTCAGCAAAGAATGGTTAAAAATTAATCCTTTGGGAAAGTTACCCTCAATGCAAGATGGAGAGGTATTGCTTTTTGAATCATGCGCAATGATGCAATATATTTTAGACAAGTATGGGAAGGGGAAACTGCAACCTTTAGCAGGCACACCAAATTACGCATATTTTTTACAGTGGTTATGGTTTTCCGAGGCTACTTTTGCGCGCCCTATTGGTGAAATAGTAAATCATCGAAGAGAATTTCCCGATAAACAGGAAATACCTGAGGTGGTGCGAGAAATGCAGTCAAGGATTTATAAATGCTTGGATGCTCTTAATGAAGCCCTTAAAGGTAAAAAATTCATTTTGGGAGAAGACTTTACAGCAGCTGACATAAGTTTGGGTTATAGTCTCTTAATCGCTCAAAATAGAATAGATAAGGATTTTCCCGAAAGGGTAGCCAAGTATTGGAGTAATATTTCATCGAGAAGTGCCTTTATAAGTGCTCGGAGCAGGGAAAAGAGTAATAATTAGATAATGACATTCTACTAATTTAAGTTTTGATGACATGTTCGTGACGGCGACTAAAATTGAATAAAATACTATGTGGCTACTGATTAGCTGTACTCTGGTAACAACGCTGTTTGGTACAAACCTTACAATAGCAAATGTTTCACTTCCCCAAATTCAAGGTGCCCTATCCGCGAGCCCGGACCAAATGTCATGGGTAATTACTGCAAATTTAATTGCTACAGCAGTGACTATTCCCTTAGCTAGTTGGTTAGCAAATAGATTTGGGCGTCGGAGATCGATGATATTTGGCGTCACTGGATTTGCCTTGGCTTCACTGATGTGTGGTCTTTCTAGTTCACTTGCTGAATTGATTGCTTGGCGAGTGATCCAATCGGCTTCCTGCTCTCCATTGATGGCTATTGCTCAATCCGTAGTTATTGACGAATTTACTGGGGAACGGAGGAGCCGGGCTACGTCAATTTATATGATGGGCGTTGGCATTCCGCCATCCGTAGCTCCTATTATTGGCGGCTATGTCTGCGAAGAATTATCTTGGTCCTGGGTTTTTTATATATTAATTCCGGTTGCAGCTTTAGCTCTTTTGGGTCTTTTAAAGTCAGTTAAGCCCGATGCCCCTAGTAAGAAGGTGGATAATATAGATTGGATTGGTTTTCTTAGTCTTGCGGCTACAATTGCATGTATACAGTTATTGCTGGACCGTGGTGAGCGTGAAGAATGGTTTTCATCTCTTGAAATAACAGCAGAATTTTTTCTAGCGTTAATCTTTGCATGGATATTTTTTGCCCATAGCCTCACGAGGAAGAAACCGTTAATTGATCTTACTTTATTTCTTAATAGAAACTTTGCATTGGGAATAGCCATACATTGTGTTTTTGGGATGTTGTTCGTTACGCCTTTGGTGACGATACCGACCATGCTCCAGCAACTTAGCAACGCACCTGATTTTTTGGTAGGGGTACTTATCGGATTGCGATTCATAGCAACTGCTGTGGCTATGTTGATAATGATAATCTGGGGAAATAAATGGGACCCTCGATTTTTACTAGTACTTGGCTTTGGGCTGCATACCTATGCGGGATTTTTAATGTGTAATTTTGATATGAACACGTCGGTTCAAGATATGTCGTTCGTTCTTATTCTAACGGGACTGGGCGTAGGATTTCTTTGGGTCCCAATGACATTAGTACCGTTTTCAAATCTTGAAGCGGCACGTTCAGTGGAGGGGACGATGATATGGAATTTTATCCGCAGTATTGGATCAAGTTTCTATATCTCGGCAAGCTTTATTGTGATTTTTCACACGCAGAAGATTAATTACGCTCAGCTATCAGAAAATATTCATCCCTATTTAGACTTTTTTAGTTTCAACTCGCTCTTAGAAATGAGTGGTGGATTAACAATAACGGCCAACGAACTTACCCAGCAGGCAATCAATATTGGTTATATCAACAGTTTTTACCTGTTTTTTTGGACCTCATTAATTGTATATCCACTGATACTTTTGATTTCGTGGCCTCCTAAAAATTTTTCCAGGGCAAATTAACTTAAAATTTATAGTTATCGAGGTTTCAATCTTTTCAGAATGATTTTGTGGGAATTAAAACAGACCTTGAGCCATGTTTATAAAAAATTGATAAAATTTTATAAAATTGCGAGGCTTTAAATTCTAACAGCAGCCACAAGCTTTGTTTTTGCTCTGTTTAGGTGCTTTCGGGAGTGCTCGGAGTGATTTAAACGCAGATAGTTTACTTTCTTCTTCAGCCATAGCCTGCCCCTTCTTGGCAAACTTATCCTCCAAGTAATCATGTAAATTTGAGAAACCTAATTTGGCTCCACGTTTTTCCTCGTAAGCTCGTCGACCGCCAAGGTTCGCTATATATTCTGTGATATGATTATTTTGCATATGTTGAAAGTACCACCATACTTATAAAATTCAAGATATTAAAAGAGTTTTAGGGTCAAGAACTCTGCCCTCTTTAGATTAAGAGGATTGAAAAGGTTTGAAAGCTGACGTTACGCATTATTATGCGCCGCTGGCAACTTCATGAAAACGTTGTAAAATTTCTATTTGACTGTCAATTCCGTCCACCTTCCACATTGGATAAAGCATAGCCATATCTGCACCTAATCCTCGCCATCCATCTGCAGCTTTCGCCCATGCGTCCGGATCATTATCATGAGATCGTAGCCATGCTTCGATCCCAAATTCATTCCTTGATCGATTAAATTCATTTAGGTGGTCGTTCAATTTATCCAAAGCAATATTAGCGGTGTCGTCAGGCGGGAGGATTGGCATCCAACCATCACCAAGTTCCGCCGCTCTTTTTAAAACAGCATCCGCTGATCCCCCAAGCCAAATCGGTATCGTGTTTTGTTTGGGAGATGGAACGATTGTTACTTCCTCGTAATCATGAAATTTACCTTTATATGTGACCAATTTCTCAGTCCATAGTTTCTTCAATACTTCAATCTGTTCTCTTTGTTTAAGGCCGCGAGTTTTCCATTCACACCCAAGCGCTTCGTATTCAACATGGTTCCAGCCCACGCCAACCCCTAATCTAAGGCGCCCTTCGCTGAGAATATCCACTTCTGCTGCTTGTTTGGCAACAACACCGGTTTGTCTTTGAGGCAGTATTAATACGCCCGACGACAACTTAATATTTTTAGTTATCGCGGCTAAATATGCCATTGTAGTGAAGGTTTCATGGAATGGATCGAATGCTTCATACCGGGGTGTCCAACCATCCCGCGCAGTCGCGCCAAAAACATGGTCTGGTACCTCAATATATTCGTATCCTAAATCTTCTGCTGCCTGAGCCCAATCGCGAATGGCTTTGGGATCGTTACCTATTTGTACTGAAGGGAACCAAGCGTTCAGTTTCATAATAAACTCTCTCTAATTTCTTTTGAGCTTAAAAAAATAATAACTTGTATAATCTTTTAAAAAAGGATTTTTTTAACGGCAGCTAGGGTGATTTGTTATTCATAATGTTTTTTCTGTAAGAGACCTTGCGGAATTTTGAAATTAAGACAAACAATTTAATATAAATTTTTACACGTTAAGGAGGATGATAATGAGTGGTCCGGTTTGTCTCATTACAGGCGTAGGCCCAGCCAAAGGCACGGGTGGGGAACTTTCTAGAAGATTTGCCAGTGGTGGGTATAAAGTAGCTATGCTCGCACGTAATGAGGAAAACCTAAGGGAATTGGAAAATGATATTAAAGGCTGTACGGCATTTCCCTGTGATGTCAGTAATTTAGAGGAGCTTGTTGATACAATTAGTCAGGTAAAGGCAAGACTGGGACATCCGAGTGTAGTGATTCATAATGCCGCAAAAAGCTCGCGTGGAAGTATTTTAGAATTGGACCCAGAAGATTTAGAAAAAAATTTTAGAGTAAATACAACGGCCTTACTATATCTTGCTCGAGAAACGATTCCGGCTATGTTGGAAGCAGGAAAGGGCGCCATTCTTGTGACTGGGAATACTTCTGCGACCCGCGGTATCACCAACTGGGGTTTCTTTGCGTCGACTAAAGCCGCTCAGAGAATATTAGCGGAATCCATAGCTCGTGAGTTCGGACCACGAGGTATTCATACAGCTTATTTCATCATAGACGCCTTAATCGATACGCCGCGAACCAGGCCAATTTTGGGTGCTGGAAAGCCAGATGAATTTTTTGCTAAAGCAACTGCTATTGCCGAGGAAATGTTCCGTGTGGCTCATCAAGATAAATCAACCTGGTCGTTTACAGTGGAGCTTAGGCCGTTTGGCGAAGTTTGGTAACAGGTCCCTTAGCAGATATTGGGATATATCGTACATATTTCTTAATATTCAGAAGATCGTTCGCTGCCCAGCCCCTGATCAAATTATTGATCTAAAAGCCAGATTAGTAGAGGGCTTGGCGGTTGGAGAGGACGAAATTCTATACCAAACTGCGATAGCCCTCGCAATTATAGGTAGGGTGACCTAGCTGCAATTTTTTTATTAGATTTCGTAGCAGTTTGATTAAATTGGCGTTATATTTACCGCGGTGTGCCAAACACCTCAGACCCTTAGTTTTTGTGGCGTAGATGCTCTTTAACAGCCGATAAACTAAGGGTCGTTTTTTCAAAACTTAATGTTTATTTCGTAACGAATGGTTATTTTTATTTCTGTACCTGTTCAACAAGTACCGAATGAATGGTCGCGTAGTTTATAAATATTATTTAATCTATTGTGCCTAAGTTGTGCCGGAATTGCAGACCCCAAACTCCATTTTTCTTCACTGTTATCCAAATAGCTGTGATTAGCTTATGAGGCTGAACAGTTTCCGTTATCCAGCGTGCCTGTACTTTAAATACAGCAGAGAGATTACTCGAAACAATTTCATCAACGTGCTCATGCTCTGTTCGAAGCCAATCGGGAAATGCAGCAATTACAGTTTCCCATGGGGCAGGGTAGGTTGCACCGTATTCTTCTGGGGAATTCACCGTAATTGAAACGCCGTTGAAGTTTTGATAGGTAAATGGGAAGGTTACAGTTTCTATATAGGTTTTTAAGTCTCGTTCATTTATAGCTCTCTGATGTTTTTCAATTACTGATCTAGGCGTCTCCATGAAACTATCACCTTTCAATTATTTAAATCGTTTATCTCGCCAAGCTATCGCTGCTTGCAAGCCCTGTTCCTTGCGGATTTTTGAGAACTCCTCTTTAACGGGGTCGGGAGCGGCATTTAATATAACATCAAGGTTTAATGAATTCGTGAGTGCTTGATTGAAACCCATTGACTCATATGAACTATTTATTGCTCTCTTTGTAAAAAAGACGGCGCGTGGGCTCGCCTGAGATATTTTCTTAGCTATTTTTTGTGCTTCAGAGAATACAAGCTCGTCGGAAACAATTTTATTTATAATCCCCATTCGGAGCGCGTCTTCGGAACTTAATTGATCTTCACCAGTTAAAAGTATTTCTTTTGCCTGTTTTGGTCCGGTAATCCACGGTAATAACATTGCCACGATGCCAGTCCCAAATCGTACCTCCGGTTCGCCAAATTTCGTGGTTTTTGCAGCAATTGTAATATCGCATGCCAATGCTAGTTCAAACGCACCAGCTAAACAGTAGCCATGGACTGCAGCGATGGTCGGTTTTGGTGAATGCCAGAACTGCATGATGAAATCGAACTGTAGTTTTAATTGTTTTTCCCAATCATTTGCATTATTCATTTTCCGTTCAGCCGCTGCTTTTAAATCAAAGCCAGGTGAGAACGCTCGGCCTTCGCCACGAACCAAAATAGCATGGATAGTATCGTCATTATTTAGTGCGTTAACTTTTTGAATCGTCTTTTCCATCATCTCATTATTGAAGGCATTGAGCACTTTCGGACGATTAAAGGTTAGAATAGCTATTGAGGAGTCCTGCTCTATCTTTATAATTTCTTCAGAATTCATTCGATTAATCTCGCAAATTAAGGTTTATGTTTCCTTTTATGCTTTGTTGTCGAAAAATTAGAAAGCCCCCAATTTAATGGCTATTAAACCGAGTAAGATTACGATCGCGATTATAGCCCATTTAATAATACGCAACTCCTGATTGGTTCGTGATAGTTGGTTGTTAGTATTATGAATGGTGCCATGAAGCTGCTCCAATTCGCCCTCAATGCTCCGCATGAACATTTCGTTTTTTTCTTTAGTGTATTGGCGCGGCTTGGTCATCGTCTTTTCATCCTTGATGGATTTCTGAAAGCCAAATAACAAAAAATTTTCTATTGTTAAAATAGGATAAACGATTTTAATAATCAAAAAAGCTTAAATGTGTGATTTCCAATTTGATTTTAAAAAGACATTTCGGTCTTATGAATGCTTAAGAGTTTGTTGGAAAAGTCTCGAATAAATTCATTACATTTTCGCTGTTATAGTCCCTTTCTTTTAATTGTTCTGCATCCCATTCGCTCCGATGAGGCACATTAAAAAAATCTCCGCCATACACATGGATAGCGCCTGAGAATTTAGGTATTGGGTTGGTTACCGAATGTATTATGTCCTTACCAAGCGGTGTAACATCTCCAACACACAATGATTTCGCGCCAGCAGCTTCTATTAATCCATCTGGCTGGTCTGTTCTTCGCCAAAAAACGTTGTCTTCCCTGCCTGAGTATATGCCAATGACTGCCCACATGTTGTGGTTGTGGGGAAAAACCGTCATCCAAGGCGCCCAAGTGACATTAACGATTGTTAACTCATCGGAGTGATAAATAGTTGTTGCACCAGCTTTTTCGAGCGGTCCAAGAGCGGCAATCAAATCACCTGGACTACTCACAGCACTCTCTACTAATGCTTTAATTCCAAGGTGAGATTGATCTTTACTGATAGAAACTTTGCAGTCTTCGATAAAGTTGCCAAGATTGAACATTTTTTTCCCCTGCGTATAAAATACCGATCGTTAAGTCATGATTGCGAAGCTATAAGTTCCTTAACAAGTTTTCGGCCTGTTTGATCATCGACAACAGGTTTAACAATTGGGAAGGTACACATGCTTGACCAAGACATCATCCAACTGGTTAAATTTTCTTGGTTATTAGTCTCAACAATTATAACACCGTTTCCATTCGGCACGTCATGCCAACGACCGATTTGTTTTACGCTTGTTGGGTATTCATTTTCGATTTGTTCATCTGTCATATTCGCAAAAAAGGTTTGACACTCGATTTGCTTGTCGCGGTCTACTTGATAGGTGACTAGAAATAACATCCGATTTCTCCAGGACACTTTACGGTTCACAAGGAATTATAAGATCAAGAAGCAACGTATAACTCAAGTTACAATCATGTTACCGAAAAATAGTCTTTAGAGGTCCAGATTTGTAACCAAACTTTCACACTAATATGAATGAAAACACTTTATTGAGTTTGAGGTCCAAACGGGTTATCATAAGGCAGGGGGAATTATGACTGATAAAAGTTTGTATGAACGTTTAGGAGGAACGTATGGCATTGCCGCTGCTGTCGACGTTTTGGTTGAAAAGCTATTCAAAAATGAGATTATAAATCAGAATCCAGCAGTGGAAGATTTTCATAAACACGAGGCCAATAAACCAGGGTACAAGGTTTTAGTGACCACATGGTCCATTGAAAAAACGGGCGGACCAAAATGTTACCACGGACGAGACATGCTTGAGGCACATAAACACCTTAACATAAGTGGCGATCATTTTGATGTTGTGGGGCAGATTGTTTTCGAGACACTAGATGGACTTGGCTGTCCGGCAGCGGAAAGAGACGAGTTCTTGGGGCTATTAGCAAGTTACCGAGACGAAGTAGTTTCTGATGCCTGACAGATAAAGCTCGTGTGACCTTGATCGTTAAATCTAACTAATTCAGAGTTTAATCTTGGTTGATAATCCTAGTTTGCATTCTTTATTATTCAAAGATTTTATTTTTGTGGAACAGGGTGCGCGCTCAAGTTGTTAAAAAATAAAACAAGTGGGGCGTTCCAACCAGTACTTCTTCAGGTTATCGAAAGAGCAATGTAGTGAATGCCTCCAAAAACTATTTTTAGGAGACCTGTTGTTACTAGGTCGATTAGCAGCGCTGAGGGACTTCGATGTGTCGATATTTTTCGTCGAAAGGACAATAGCTTTGGATTTGAGGAATATAGAAAAGATCCTGAAGCTAACGAGGGTTGGTTTAAAATAGGCTTTTTTGAGGAAGTTACTAATTTTACCTCGGAAAATGATTCTTTTGATGAAGCATGCGAGATAATCCCGTGGTTAAATAAAAAATCTGCAGTTTAAGCAAATAGCTTTTAAATTCTTGGCAAAAATAACTTTAATCGACTTATTTCGTATTAATAGTTCAATATTTTGTTGAGCGATAATTGTACCGAAGCTATCTTAAGATTAATACAGTTTTCAAAAGAAGGACCACTTAGTACGATGACAATTATATCCCCAAGTTTTGACCTGAATAAAGTCGAATGGCGTCATATAACGGACCCGGATTGTAAAGAGTTTAATGTCGATTTTGAATATAGTCTTTTAGGTTACAATATACCTAACGGTCGCCTCGATATGCTTTTACGTTATGGGAATTTGGGGCATTGTCGTAGACATCGTCACGTCGCATCAACGATGACCATGGTTTTGGAAGGTGAACAACATCTTGCAGAATGGCAACCCGACGGTTCAAAAAAATCCGTTCATCGTAAAAAAGGTGACTATGCGCTAGCAGGTTCGGATGCGTTGCCGCACGATGAATGGGGTGGGGAGCAGGGTGGTACAATTCTTCTATCTATGCATGCGCCCGATGGTATTTTAATTGAATATTTCGATGAAACAATGTCCAATAGTTGGACACTATCTGTGGAGCAATATGCCAAAAGTTGGGAAACGGGCTCAGTGTATGGAGCAAAATCCTACTAATTTTTAGTTGTAAATCTAAGTTGTGGTGCAAAGATGCTTTTGCCAAAACAGATTGAAAAATACGCAAAAAACGGTTACCTACCTGGAATACCGATACTATCCGCTCCGGAGGTAAAACACTTTAATGAATCTTGTCATCGCTGCTGCGGCGTGGAGATTAAAGATGGGATTCGGCGTCAAGCCTCTAATCGAGTTAAACCCTTCTTACTGTATCCATGGGCGTCGAAATTAATCCGTCATAAAGGTATTCTAGACGCGGTAGAGTCGTTAATCGGGCCGAACATATTTGTTTTCCATACAACAGTTTGGTTCAAAAATGCGGGTGCTGGAAATTATGTGCCTTGGCATCAAGACGCAACATATTTCGGCCTTTATCCATATGAGCATGTTACAGCATGGGTAGCTCTCACAGACTCTACTTTAGAAAATGGTTGTGTTGAAGTTTTGCCGGGATCACACAATTCTGGTCAAAAGCCACATCGCGACAATCGAGACGAGCTCGCCATGTTATCACGAGGACAAACGCTCTCAATAAATTTAGATGAAAGTTCAGGCGTGCCGCTTGAGCTCTCGGCCGGCGATGTTTCATTTCACCATACGTTATTGATGCATCGTTCCGCACCCAACAAATCAAGAGCACCTCGCATTGGCATTGGTATAAGCTATATACCAACCCACGTTAAGCACTTAACAAAAACGCGCTTGTCAGCGACATTAGTTCGTGGTGTCGACAGGTTTGGTTATTTCGATAAGGAACCTTCGCCCAAAAAAGAGAATGATGAAGCCGCCATATCAGCGCATGCAGAGTCGCTAGCCCGCTTTCAAGAGGCATCGGAAAGTATCCCTGAGATGAAAGAAATTCACTGATAGGTTTTGGGAGTTATTTAAAAGAATAGTAAAGTTTGGTAAAGTTTTTACCTTACAAAATTGAGCAACTTCGGAAATTATTCGGCATTGTCCGATAACGACCAAATTAATTCATCATAATGTACTTTCGCACTTAAGTTCATAAACCGTCTATGTGACATTACGCAGCCTGTCCATAGTTCCACCCAGATTTCGAGAATTATATTCCGTTCCACGCCCTTAATATCTCGAACAATCCGAAGAGGCGATTGGTTTATAGTAATATTTTTGTTATTTGTTGTTGTTTTT
>NZGS01000109.1 GCA_002690995.1 Rhodospirillaceae bacterium | reverse complement strand
AACGTTACAATAAACGCCGGCTTGTGTTCTCAATGGAGCGTTACCAGACTTACCCATAACTACGACTCTGCCACCTTTCCCGTCATTTACATAGGCATCGCCAGCAGTTGACCACTTAATGGATGTACATGGCATATTGCCAAACCAACTGAGACACTCGAGCTTTGTGTCATGCCTGTATTGTGACCACATCGGTACGGTGTAAAAAGGAAGGCCGAGAATGTCGATCGCTGCCACAGTCCCCAGCAGCGCATACGCATCTGTTAATGAATGAGCTACGGGATTTACGTTACCAACAAAGTTGCCTCCACTCCAAACCACGGCCTCGGGATGCCCGTCAGGTCTTACTTCTGTTGGTTCATAAAGAGCTTGGAGTTTGCCAAACAGGTCGCCACCATCAGCTTCTGTTCTTGCTATAGACATTAGATCAATCATTTAGGCCTCTTTAGATTGGGTTTTGGTCACAAAAAATTAAGATCGTGAAAAAACTACAGTTGTATGATGTTTTGAAACAGCAATGTAAAGGTTACTTGAAAGTTTTTCAGCATATTTTTTTCTAAATTCTTACAAAGTGGTTTTTCTGGATGGTTTTAGATATTTAGTAGGGTGAGCCGTTGTCTTATTTGAGCTGATAGTTATCAAAATCATTAAGTTTCAGCATTAATTCCTGAATAGAGTCCACCGAAGATAAAAAGTTGGAGTATCTAGGCCTATAAAAGCCAGTGTTAATACTATCTTGTATCATCTCCATAAAACTATCCCAGTAAGAATTTATATTGAAAAGGATTAAGTTTTTACTAAAGACCCTGAGCTGAAGCCAAGTTAGAACTTCAATTGTTTCGTCGAAAGTACCAATTCCTCCCGGAAGGGAGAGAAAAAGATCTGCTTTTTCATACATAATCCTCTTGCGAGTATGCATATCATCAGTGACTATTTTTCTTGTAAGCCCAGTGTGACCCACTTCAACGTCCTGCAAAAACTTTGGTATCACACCCGTTACGTCAGCCCCCACGGATATAGCCCCATCTGCTATCTGACCCATTAGGCCAGTGCTTCCGCCCCCATAGACTATATTAAAACCGGCATTTCCTAGACTGACCCCAACGTCAAAAGCGGTTTTGGAAAAAACAGCTTCATTTCCATCAGAGGACCCACAAAACACACATACAGTAAAATTCTTAGCCATGTCCTTCTATTCCACCTCTCGCATATTTGGTCAAGAAGAGTTTTATTTCAATAGAAGCGTTGCTTACTACTTGAATCGGGCTTATGGTCCAACGGAGGTTTTGGAGGCGGATATATGATAAAACGCCCTTTTTTAATCGCCGTTGCAGGCTTTCTAGTTGTTGTGGGTGCGCTGCTTCTGCTTTTCTTGTCTGATGAAGAGGTGCCAGAGAATAACACCAATGCCGATAAGACTGTAAATAGTAATATCAATCAAAATCCTTTAAAAAGCACGGCGGATAGAAACGGAAATCAAACTAAAACCCGGGGGCAAGCGGAGACACAAGTTATACCTTCTCTTTTAGCTCCAAAATTTGATATTGTTCGGGTTGATCCTGAGGGCAATATCGTTATTGCGGGTCGAGCTCAGCCAAACTCGATTATAGAAATAATAAGTGGCAGAGAACAACTTGGTCAGGTGAAGGCAGATGGTCGGGGTGAATGGGTTTTTGTACCAGCCTCTAGGTTGAAAAATCGTAATATGATTATAACCCTTCGAGATATCACAGACCAAAAAAACATAGTTGAGTCAAAAAATGCCGTAGTGATTGGGATCCCAAATTTAGAGGGCGGTATCACTGGTGCCGAAAATCAAAAACAAAAGCCACTTGCTATGGTCGTGCCACGAAGCGAAGCTAGCAAACAGGCTACCCGTATCATTCAAAGTCCAGGCTTTGAAACTAGGCAAAGTAGAGAAAATAATCACAAAGACTCGTATAAAAATTTAGAAGAGGTTGAAAAAGAAAAGCTGGTTTTGACAATCAGCACCATCGACTATGATGATGGCGATCTAATGTTATTAAGTGGTCAGGCTACTGCACAAAACGCGCTACAAGTTTACATCAATGACAAAATTGCAGGTTCAATAAAAAGTTCTGATAGCGGTACATGGAGCTTTCAATTGCAATCGAGACTCTCTCCAGGCCATTATCAAATCAGGGTTGATTTGATTGGCACGGATGGCAAAGTGGTAAAGCGAATTCAAGTGCCATTCGAAAAAGTTCAGCCAATTGATATGAAGAACGAGCGGCGGACAGTGATTATTAAACCCGGGAACAGCTTATGGCGTATTGCAGCTAGGGTGTATGGTAGTGGTTTCCGCTACACCAAAATTTACAAGGCTAATCTTGACCAAATTCGAGACCCTGATCTAATTTACCCTGGCCAAGTGTTCAAGTTACCGGCGTTAACTCAATAGGAAAGTGATGACAAAGGCAGACAAAACCATGTTTTTAAGTGTGTTAGCCACTCCAATTGCTCGAGAAGGCTGGCCCTTCATCGCACTATTTGGCATAGCAACTCTCATCCTTTTTATTTTCTCTACAGTTTTAGGTTGGGTTGGCATAATTTTGACGCTTTGGTGCATTTATTTTTTTAGAAATCCGGACCGAGTTACGCCTCAGCGAGCTGGGCTGATTATTTCTCCAGCTGATGGAATAGTACAAATGATCAAGGAGGTATCTCCACCAGTCCAACTTGATATGGCTGCGTCTGAAGTCACAAGAATAAGCGTCTTTATGAATGTTTTTGATTGTCACGTAAATCGGGCTCCTTGTGACGGCAAAATTGGACGGTTGGTCTATGTTCCAGGAAAGTTTTTGAATGCATCTTTTGATAAGGCGAGCGACGAAAATGAACGGCAAATGCTAAGGCTTGATTTAGATGATGGGAGATCCATTGGTGCAGTGCAGATAGCTGGATTGGTGGCAAGAAGAATTGTTTGTTATCTAGAGGAAGGGCAGCAAGTTCTTGCGGGGGAGCGATTTGGGCTCATACGCTTCGGCAGCAGGGTTGATATCTATCTTCCCTCCGGTGTCATGCCACAAGTCATTGTTGGTCAAAGGTGCATTGCTGGCGAAACAGTATTAGCTGATCTTAGTTCAGACGAGGTAAGTAGAATTGGTGAAATACGCTAACCAAGGAAATGCGCAGACTTAAAATGGCAGATAAATCACGCAAGGGTCGACTGCGAATGATGTCTATTAGCACTGTCATTCCGAACTTGATTACTGTGCTTGCCCTATGTTCAGGTCTCACTGGGATACGGTTCGCTGTACACGAGCGATGGGAGTTTGCGGTTGGGGCAATTGGACTTGCTGCAATACTGGATACTTTAGATGGGCGTATGGCTCGTCTTCTCAAGGGACAGAGTAGGTTTGGTGCAGAATTAGATTCCTTATCCGATTTTATTAGTTTTGGGGTGGCACCTGCTTTGATTTTGTTTTTTTGGAGTACGGATGTTCTAGGCGGATTTGGTTGGATGAGTGTTCTATTTTTTTCTACATGTATGGCTCTCCGGCTTGCAAGGTTCAATACAAAATTAGATGACCTTGACCCTAAACCCTTTGCGGCGAGATTTTTTTCCGGTGTTCCGGCTCCCGCCGCTGCAGGTCTCGCTTGTTTACCAATTATCCTTAGTTTTGAGATGGATTTCGAAATTTTAAGGACGCCTCAAATTGTTATTGGGTGGCTGGTAATAATCGGATTGATGATGGTGAGCAGTTTGCCGACATATTCCTTTAAAGGCACAAAGTTGCCTCAAAAATTGGTGATTCCAATATTTTTAATTGGTGGCATTTTTATAGCAGGTGCGCTTACAGAGCCTTGGATTGCATTAGCTGCGTTAATATTCTGTTATTTACTGTCAATACCATTAAGTTTTAGATCGTATAGGAAGTTAATGAAATTACATTAATTAAATGGGCTCTCAGGATTGCAATGTTACTTTTTTAGTAAACTATTGCTTACAAATCATTTCCTATGAAATCGGTTGTTTTTTTTCTCTATAATTCCGAATTGCTTCTTGTAAATTAGCTCTAAATTGTAACGCACAAGGAGTAACGATGAGTGTTAAAATAGTCGCGAAGCTTAGTCCAAATACTATCGCTGTGGACAAAGATACCCACCATTGCGTAGAAGGCGCTCCAATGCTTATTTCCCGTGTCACGAAATCCACGTTTATTTGAAGCACCATTGGCAACAGGCCAAGAATAGTTGTCACGGTTGTTAATAGAACGGGGCGAAGGCGTTCCATACCCGCCTGAAGAACGGCTTCTCTAACGTTCTGTGAACCTTTTCTTAAATAGTCGAAGGTATCAATTAATACGATATTATTGTTAACCACAATACCAGCCAATGCTATCACGCCTACCCCTGTCATAACAACTCCAAAGGGTTTGCCGGTAATTAACAGACCAATTAAAACACCAATCGTTGACATAACGACTGCAGATAGAATTAGAAAAGCGCTATAAAAACTATTGAATTGTGTTACCAGTACTACTGCCATTATAAAAAGTGCCACTGAGAAAGCTCTTACTAAAAAGCTTTTTGCTTTTTCCTGTTCCTCGTCTTCACCTTTAAATTGGACACTTACTGTCTTTGGAAGCTTTGAGTTCTTCAACCAAGACTTTATTTCGTTGACCATTGTGTTTGGAAGAACTCCCTGTTTGACATCTGATTTAATAGTTCGGGTTCTCTGAGTATTAACTCGCTTTATAGTGCCCACTTTCGCTTGAGGCGCCCAGTTAACAAAGTTTTCAATTGGAACCATTCCACTTGATGTCTTTATTTTAATCTTGTCGAATTGATCTAATTTTCGGAGTTGCTTGGGGTATCTGACGACGACATCAACTTCTTCTTCATTATCAATAGGATTGAATGTTGTGACTTTCATGCCATTTGTCAGTAATTGAACATAGTTTCCTATTAGCGCAACGTCTGCGCCAAATTTTGCAGCTTGTCGACGATCAATTTTCAATTCCCATTCTATAGCTGGAATATCGCGGTCATCCTCTATGTTTGTCAGGCCTGGGATTTGCTCCATTTTATCCCGAATTAGTTTTGTAGCATGACCAACATCGTTTAGGTTTTCAGAGGACAGCCGGATTTTTAGAGGTTTGCCGCTTGGAGGACCTTTTTTTTCTTCCATAAACTCTATTATAAGACCGGGGTGGTTTTTTGATTTCTCTATAATGTTTTTCAGAATAAGGGAGGTTTTTCTTCTTTCCTTCCAGTCAATAAATTCTAACTGCAATTTACCGATAATATCTTTTGGCAAATCTTCTTCGGCCCCCTTCAGTTTCCCGATGTAGGTGTACACCGATTTAACTTCTCTCATATTTAAAACGTCGTGCTCAATTCCATACAATAATTTAGCTTTTTCATGTATCGACATATTTCCACGAGCACGCACGTAAATATTTGCTGTTTCGGGCTCGATATTTGGGAAAAACTGCAACCCGTTCCCTGCCACAAAATAAGTGTACTGAACTCCGACTAGCATAAGGACGGCAGCTAAAAGTATTTTCCCAGGGTTATTCAGAGCTTTTTCCAATACTATTTTATAAAACTTCCCAAAAGCTGATATTCGCTCGTGCAGAGGTAATTTATCAGGGTCGGATGGAAGGGGGACAACAGTGGGGAGATTGCCTCCTGATCCAAATAGTCCGCCAATAGTTGGAACAAAGATCAACGCCATAATTAATGAAGCACAAAGAACGGCTACCAAAGTAATGGGAAGGAACTTCATGAACTCCCCAACAATACCTGGCCAGAAAATTAGCGGGAGGAAAGCAGCGAGAGTTGTTGCTGTGGACGCTATTATAGGTAATGCCATTCTTTTGGCAGCTGTTTTGTATGCTTCCCGTCGGAGAAACCCACGTTTCTGCTGGCGATCAGCAAACTCAGTGACGACGATCGCGCCGTCTACCAACATTCCAACAGACAAAATTAAACTAAAAAGAACCACTATATTTATAGAAAGTCCTAATAAGGAAAGAACGAGGATGCCAAGTAAGAAAGAACCTGGTATTGCCATCCCAACTAATGCTCCCGAACGCCAACCAAGTGCTCCTACAATGATGATCATAACGAGTAATACTGCACTGATTATGTTGTTTTGTAGCTCTCTTAACATGGTCTTTATATTTGCGGACCGATCTTGTGAAAACGTATATTTGAGCCCATCAGGCCAATTTTTACTTGTAGTTTCTACAACGGACTGCACTCGCTTGACCGTTTCTATGATGTTCTCCCCACTTCTTTTTTTAATTTCTATTCCTAGTGACTTTTCACCGGCTAGCCTGGCTATTGAAGAGGGATCCTTAAACGATTTTTTAACATTGGCTATGTCTCCTATCGTAACAACGGAGTCGCCAGAGACTTTTAAGGGCTGTTCTAGGATACTAGGAAGATCTTCGTATAGGCCGGGAACTTTTATTGGGAACCGACCATTTCCAGCATCTAAAGTCCCCGCGGCTATTAGTAAATTGGAACGGGCGATAGTTTGAATCACTTGAATAGCGTCGATTTTATAGCTATCCAGCTGAGCCGGATTTACAATAATTTCAACTACTTCTTTCCTTGCTCCTGTTAAGTTAGCTTCGAGGACTGAACTTATTCCCTCTAGTTCGTCTCTAAGATTTCTAGCGTACTTTAAAAGCGTACGCTCTGGTATGTTCCCTGACAAAGTGACGATTAAAACCGGGAAGAGGTTCAGATTGACCTCCTTTATGATAGGTTCCTTCGTGTCTGGTGGGAGGTCGGCTTTTCCAATATCTACTCGTTCGCGAACTTCATAAAGCGCCTTGTTCGAATTGAATCCAGCATCGAACTCTAAGATAATACTTGCTCCACCCGTGTATGCCGAGCTTCGGACTTCTTTAACGCCTTCGATACTTTTTAATTTAGGTTCAATCGATTGAAGAAGCTGGCGTTCGCTGTCTTCAGGCGAAATACCGTCATGTTTAAGCAGGATGTATATTATGGGTATAGGAATATCAGGGTCAGCTTCTTTAGGTATGTCTATGTAAGAAGTGACCCCTGCAGTCAGGATCATCAAGAATGCCAGTATAACGGTCCGGGTTCGGAGGAGCGCTATGTCGATAATTCTACTCACGTCTCGATACCCTTGAGTTAATTCTCTTTAAAAATCTGGACTTTATCTCCAGGTTCAACAAAGCCATGTCCAACAGTAATGACACGTAGTTTGTCAGGCAGGCCGCCGACAATAATTTCTTTATCAGATCCGCCCAGAATTTTAACAGGTAAAAAATTTACGGTGTCACTTTGGTCTACTACTTTGATACCTAAATCCCCATTTGAGGTTAAAGAAAAAAATGAAGCTGATATTCGATGGGCAGCCCGTGGTGTTAGTGGTATCATAAGCTCCGCGGTTGTGCCTTCAGCGATTTTATTTCCCTTATTTGAAATTTCCAGTTCAACTTTAAACGTCCGCGTACTCTTTTTGGCAACAGGGCTTATATAACGTATTTTTCCCGCTCTTTTGCTGCCGTCTATCAACAGCCCATGAGCTGTCATGCCTTGTTGTATTGAAGAGCGATATTTTTCAGAGACAAACGCTTTTACCAATATAGGTTCGAGGTCTATCATCTCGGCGACGGGGTCACCTTTTTTTAAAACATCGCCTATTTCAACAAAGTAGTCGGAGATCACCGCCTCAAAGGGAGCCACAATTTCGGTATTAGCTAAATCTTGCTGTCTCTTCTTTTTCAGGGCCCGGGCTTGTTGCAGGTTGGCTAGACTTTCTGCGTATTTTGTCTCTGATCGGAAACCTTTCTTTGTTAATTTGTTTGCAGCTGCGAATTCTATTTCGCGTTGTTTAACTCTTGCTTCAGCTTCTTTTGCTTTTTCGGGGTAATCTTCATCTTCTAATTTAAGGATAGATGCCCCGGCAGTAATAATTTTACCTCTCGTTGCGTTAAGTTGTTTGACTTTGCCGGCAATTTCTGTCCTTGCAATAATTTTTCTGGAAGCATGTGTTTCGCCTGTCACTTGTATTTTGGGGCTGTAGGGGAACGAAACAGATTCTCTAACCTGCACCTTCTTGCGCTTTACGCTTTTATTTTCAATATTAACATTTAAATTAGTCAGATTATCTTCTGTATTACCGAGTTGACCTGATGTAAGCCACGCAGCAGCGAGAACTAGGATCGTGAGGGCTATAAAAAACGATAAATTAAGTCGCAACTTCATAATATTTCAATCAATTGGCAGTATCTTCACTTGCTTTATCAAATAATACGGAGATCTGCATTATTTGGGTTAAACGGTGAAATTTTTAAAATTAAATTTATAAGACGAACTGTATCAACCTAAAAGGTTTCTACCCACGGCCTGAGTTCAATTTCCCAAGCCCACGAGCTTCTATCTTGCCGATGAAATTGTAAGTAAGTTTCAGCAATAGCATCAGGATCGAGCATACTGTCATCGCCAGGATCTTTTCTCTCTGGCCGATGATCTGCGTGTATCCCCCCGTCGATGACGAAATGCCCTATATGAATGTTTTGTGGGTGAAGTTCCCGAGCTAGCGCCTGTGCTAGGCCTCGCAATCCAAACTTGCCCATAGCAAAAACTGATGATTTTGGATACCCCTTTACACCTGCGGATGCGCCCGTGAAGAATATGCTACCCGAACCACGTTTAAGCATGCGTGTTGCTGCTTGCTGCGCACAAAGAAATGCTCCAAAACAGGTAATGTTGATTGCTTTCTGTGTTTCGACTGGATCAACCTCTGCTATTCCGCCCCGCACTCGAGCTGAAGGGTTATAAATAACAAGATTAGGGGCCCCCAGTAGTTTATCACTTTGTATGAAAAGGTTTTCAACATCCTCTATGTTACTCGCATCACATTGAAACACTTTTGAGTTTGTCTCGATTTTTAAGTCTTCTAATTTCTCTATATTTCTCGCTGCAATAGCTACGTTAAAATTATTTTTTGTAAGCAATCGCGCCAATGAAGCACTTAAGCCTGAACCAGCGCCTATAATTAATGCGTTTTCTCTCATGTTAACTTTTCTTTCCTCTAGTTGCTGGTGGGCGTATAACGTCGAAGGGTTCTGGAAAAACGCCCACAGGAACTTCGATTATAGTGGGTTTATTAGCACTAAAACCTTCTTCTATTGCCGTACTTAATTCCTCCGGATTTGTTGCTCTCATTCCTTTTGCGCCAAAACTTTCCGCTAGCTTTACAAAGTTGGGATTAGTGAATTCTGAAGCAATTATCCTATTGTCGTGCAAATCACGTTGCATTCTCAAGACATTCCCGAAAGCTCCATCGACGAAAACAATTGCAACCAGATTAATTGAATGATGAACCGCAGTTGCGATTTCAGGCATCGTATACATAAAACCACCGTCACCATTCACCGACACAACAGCTTTGTTTGGATGAGCCACTTTAACGCCAAGCGCAGTCGCATATCCATAACCTAGAGTTCCCTGGTATCCAGGTGTAATCATGGTGCGTGGCTTGTAGACAGGAAACCCAACCCGAGCAACGTAGCCAACCTGCGTGAACTCATCCACAAAATACCCATCTTCAGGAAGTGCTTTTCGGATTGCCTTGAGCCAAGCCATCTGTGGCCCAGCTTTTTCTTCCATGAGCCTCAAGGCTTTGTTCTTTATGTTTTTAAACTCCGTTTCTCTCGATGGCCTTAACTTATTGTGTTTCGTGAGAGCATTTATAATCTCTTCTGTTACCGTTGATGCATCTCCTACAATACCAACATCGGGTTTTAAAACCCGACTTAGTTCCGTAGAATCTATATCAACGTGTATGATTTTAATCTCATCATCCATACCCCAAGTCATGCGTTCCGCTTGCAAGCGGCAACCTATGGAAATGGCAGCATCGCAATTCTCCCAAAACATCGAGCCAGCGGTATTAGTGTGCGCTAAATAATGTCTTTCATCGACGACCCCGCGACCATTTTGATATGAGATAACGGGTGCCTGGAGCATTTCTGCCAATATTGTAACTTCTTCACCAGCTTCGTACGCTCCCGTACCTACGAAAATGACAGGGTTTTTTGCAGCCCCAAGAATTAAAGCAGCTTCTTTAATAAGATCAGGGTCTGCAGCTGGAGGGGAATAGCCATCAGTAAATTTTCTAAGCGTTACATCACTTTTGTGCTGCATAATATCCATCGGCATCTCTATGGCAGTTGGCCGTGGTCTTCCTGATCTCATATTTTTAAATGCTTCACTCACAATAGCGGGGGCATCAGAAGGATAGTTAATCCGTTTTGCATATTTTGTTAAGCCCTCTAGAATACTCAATTGATTTGGTATCTCGTGTAGCATTCCTAATTCACGTCCAATGTAATTCGACGGGATCTGACCCGTTATCGCTAATACGCGGCTATTGCAGGCATAGGCTGTTGACAAAGCTGCTGTTGTATTCAAAATTCCAGGACCTGGAACCACTGCGTACACTCCCGGTTTCCCGGTTGACTGAGCATAACCAAATGCCATGTACGCCACGCCCTGTTCATGACGCGCGTTAATTACTCTAATTTCGTTGCTGGAGTCGTGTAGAGCATTAAACATGGGATCTAGCTGAATACCAGGCAAACCAAAAATTGTTTCAACGCCTTCATTTATAAGCGATTTAACGATGGCCTCTCCGCCAGTCATTTTTTTGTCTGTTGAATTCTCCATGCGTTGTACCCCTGTTAAAGCAAAACCATGTTAATGGACTTACTAAAAAAACCATCAATAAAAGCGATATTTGTGGTCGTGCCTCTAAATTTTATCAGGATATAAACCAACTAGATAGTTACCAGCTTAATAAACGAGAAATTAAATCATTCGGCACCTTAACGTCCATTGTTAGAAGTAAAGAGGATAAAGACTTTCCATGTTGATCCAGGTTTAGGGCGCTGTTTACACCTCCTTCAAGAGCATCATCTAATACAAAATTAAAGGCAGGGAGGCTTGGTAGCTCGTATCGAGTTACTTTAGTTGCTCCCTTGTGTGAGAATAATGCTAAGACTCTGCTCTCGGTAACTTGTTCCTTTAGTAAGGAATAGAGATTAGGGTTGTACGGAATCAGGCTAATATTGGACCGGTTACCTTTATCACCAGCTCTTGCGTGGGCAACTTGATGAAGACGCGTAACTATTAAATCTGGCTTAGTCATATCGTTAATACCTAAATGAATTCAATTTTTGTTGCGACTTTATCTCTATCTACAAGAATAGAAGCGGTATGTATTTGGTCGGTAAGGTGTTGTCTAAATCCTCCTCCTGCTGCCGGACCACTGCAGTAAAGGCTGAGCATTTCTTGATTGATGCGTTCTATTATTTTTTTGTCTTGGCCTTTAGAGGCAATGCGGACGCGATAGTCTCCATCTATCCCAAAAGAATCGTAATTATCAGGTCCCATATCCCCTGAGTGCACGCTGACAGTTCCCAAGATGTCGAAGCGAATTGGGTAGTTTGTTTTTAAATTTTGGCACCTCTTTTTTAATACATCGATCGCTAATTTTGCGCGAGCCAGTGCATTTGGTCCAGCGTAGGTCATTTCAGCTTCTCCCATCCATCCGCCGTTAATACTGACGGTAGCCTTCAAAGTGGAGGGGTATGGTTTTCCATTTGCTCCTGATACCCGAACGCGGTTCGCTGCTATTTGTTCGACACTCACCTTGCTGATGTCCAATATTACGTCTGCTGTGTAATAATTCGCTGGGTCATGTATTTCATAGAGCAACTGCTCTTTCACTGTTTGTTCGGAGACGATCCCGCCCGTTTCATCGGCTTTGGTAATAATTATGGACCCGTCATCTTTTATTTCGGCTATCGGAAAACCAACCTCAGCCAAGTTAGGAACGTCCTTGTAACCCGGATCGGCAAAATATGCTCCTGTAACTTGCGCGCCACATTCAAGTAAATGACCCGCCATTGTTCCTTGTGCAAGGTGCTGCCAGTCATTTTCCTTCCAGCCAAATTCGTTTATAAGCGGGCCTAATACGAGTGCGGGATCGGTGCAGCGTCCAACAACTACAATATCTGCTCCAAGTCTCAGGGCTTCAGCTATCGGTCTTGCTCCTAAGTAAGCATTTGCAGCGATTATTTCTTGGTCGTTGATCTTTAGCCCTTCTATTGTTGGATGATTTCTTATTTCATCACTTGAGAACACATTCAGTAAATCATCACCCAAAATGATAGCGATTCTGAGATTTTTACAATCGAGTTGTGCTGAAATTTCTGAAATCTTTTTGGCCGCCCCGATGGGGTTAGCAGCGCCGAAATTCGAAACAATCTTAATCCCAGAACCTGCACAAGTCTTAAGTATGGGCCGAAGATAGTCTTCTAAAAATGGAGAATAACCGTGGTTAGGATCTTGCTGTTTTTGTTTTTGTGCTAGTGCCAAAGTTCTCTCAGCTAGAGTTTCGAAAATTAGGTATTTTGGACCCTTTTTTTTGGTCAACGTGTTGACCACGGGAATTGCTGCATCCAGTCGGTCGCCAGAAAAACCTGCTCCGCAGCCGATATAAACCGTTGAGGGGGTCATAAGCAAATCTCCCTAAAAATTATGCTCTCAATAATAACTTAATTATGGCTTGTTTGTGAACCGTGAGGCTACACGATAGCTCATTTGTATGCTGATGGTATTAAAAAGGTCGATCCTTATGGAAAATAACTATATGCTAAAATGCAACTCGATGTTTGGTTCATGGGGAGGCGTATCATGCGTGTGCATAGTCTTGGGCATGTTGTATTAAAAGTCAGGAATTTAGAACGGTCCGTACCTTTTTACAGAGATGTTCTCGGATTGAAGCAGGTAGGACAGCATGGTGAAAAAATGGTATTTTTTTCTATTGTTGATAATCACCACGACTTGGCATTGTTAGAGACAGATAATTTAGCTGTGTCTTTCCTTGAGGAGTCGCCAGGTTTACACCACGTTGCTTTTAAAATCGGGGATAGCCTTCAGGAATTGCAAGAGGCCAAAGATTGGTTAGTGAATAATGGTTTGGAGCCGGATAGAGCTCGCGATCATGTGGCTACTCAATCAGTATATTTCTTTGACCCAGATGGTAATCAAATAGAGTTATTCGTCGAAGGAAATCCAAAGATTTGGCTTGAAAACCCAAGCGCCGTTGCCAATTCCAACCCTCTTGAATTAAAGTGAGAGCAAGCACTGCGTCAAAAATAAAACCTGTCTATTTTCGCTCAACACGGTAAGGCGATAGAGGTGCTCAATGATAATGCGTAACACGTTCCGCGAGGCTTTAAACGCTGGAAAGCCAACTATAGGTACACACTTTTTATTTAACGATCCGGATATCGCGGAACTTACAGGTGACACTGGGCTCTTTGACTATGCAGAATTTGCTGCGGAATATTCATGCCTGGACATGCAGCTATTGTATCACCTAGCAAGGGCAGCCCAATGCGCGGCGCTTCCTTTAATGATTAAATTGGATCAGGAAGGGCAGGGCTTCTGGGCGCAGGCGGCGATTGGTGCCGGTTTTAAATCTGTTCTTTTTACTGACATAAGGAAGAGCGAAGATATAGACGAATGCCATGCTGTCATAAGAGCTGATACCCCTACTGACAGTGGTAGAATGGGTGTGAAAATTCGCCGGTCAGCTTTATCTAGTTACGCTCCAGATCAATACCTTGAAGATTTAGAGTCGCTTGTTTTTTGTGTAATGATTGAAAAGAAGGATGCTGTGGAAAACTTGGAACCTATTTTGGAGCGAGCGAAGACTAAGGGCGTTGATATGGTGCAGTGGGGTCCGGCGGATTATAGTGTTTCGATGGGCGATCCAAAATTATTTCACAGTAAGTCCATTCATAAGGTAGAGGAAAATTTAATACGAAAATGTCTTGAGCATCAAATTGCGCCGCGAATAGAAATAGGCGAAGTTGATCAGGCAAAGCGTTATATTGATCTTGGTGTTAGGCATTTTTGCATTGGTTGGGATCGTTTCATACTGCAGGCTGGTTTGATGAAATTGGGGGATGGGTTAAGAAAGTTGACGGAGGCTATCTAGTCACTTTTGTGATTTACTATTTACGGTAATAAAAACAACCGATCAGAAATAAACAGGTGACCCGGACGGAACTTTCCCCTCCGAATAACCAATTGTTTTTGCGAGAAATGGGAATAAGTATGACTTCACTAGATCTATATACCTGGAAAACTTCAAATGGAAGAAAAGCGACAATAATGCTCGAAGAGTGTGGATTGGAATACAATGTTCACCCAATCGATATTTCAACGGAAATGCAATTCTCGGATGAGTTTGTAGCAATAAACCCCAATTCGAAAATTCCTGCGCTGGTTGATCATAATGGGCCAAACGGGGATAGAATCACTATTTTTGAATCAGGAGCCATTTTGATGTATTTAGCTGAAAAGACAGGTCTTTTCATGCCAACTGAACCTGAGAAAAAATACGAAGTTATTCAGTGGGTAATGTTCCAAATGGGTGGCATAGGACCTATATTTGGGCAAGTGCACCATTTCAAACGAGCTGCAAAGGAAAAAGTTCCCTATGCTATTAATAGATATTTTAACGAATGTAGGCGATTATACGGTGTTCTAGACGCTAGGCTTGAAAACAGAAATTTCTTGGCCAATGAAGACTTATCGATAGCAGATTTTTGCGTCTTGCCATGGGTTTTTAGACACGATTGGCAAGAGATTAATCTACAGGACTTCCAAAACGTACAACGCTGGTACGAGATGCTAATGAGCCGCCCAGCCTTGTCAAAGGGTATGGAAATTCCTAAATAAGCGGATGAGAATTTAATTAACGAAATTTATTTTAAACTTTATGTAAGTTGCTATGGCAATTATTTCTAAAAACCGACCAAACCAGAAAGATTTCAGCTTTGAGTTAGGCAAGCCACTAAAGTCTATAGTCTCAGTTCAGTCGAGAATACCTTCTGATGCATTTACGGCATCCGTGTTGGGTACTGAAAGGGGTGGAAATGGTGTTGTCATACGAGATGATGGTTTAATATTAACGATCGGCTATCTTATCACGGAGGCAGAAACCATTTGGTTAACTGACCACACCGGGTCTGCGGTTCAAGGTCACGTACTTGGGTATGACCAAGAAAGTGGTTTTGCGTTGATTCAGGCACTTGGGCAATTAAATGCGGAGGCAATAGAAATCGGCAAATCTGCATCACTGAATGAAACTGACAAAGTTATTATAGCAGGTCATGGCGGTGTACAAAATGCAGTCAGTGCGGAAATTATATCTATACGTGAATTTGCAGGTTATTGGGAATATTTGCTAGAGTCGGCTATTTTTACGACGCCGGCCCACCCAAATTGGGGGGGTGCTGGAGTTATAGGCGAGAATGGCGATTTAGTAGGTATTGGTTCTCTATTTATACAACACGAGACAACAGGAGAAGAGGCGGCAGACGGTAACATGATTGTACCGATCGATCTATTGCGGCCGATTTATGATGATTTGTTGAACATCGGTAGACCCAATAAAAAGGCAAGACCTTGGCTTGGGCTATTTGGTGCGGAGGTAGAGGGGTCAATAGTTGTCGCAGCGCTTACATCTGATGGTCCGGCTCATCGCGCTGATATTAGAGTTGGCGATATTATAACCGCTGTTTCGACAAAAAGGGTTACCACGCTGGCAAATTTTTTTCGACAAGTATGGGCGCAAGGTGAGGCAGGGGTAGAAATACCGCTAGAGGTAGACAGAGACGGCGAGATTTTAGACATTTCTATTACCTCGGTTGCGCGAACTGATATGCTTAAGCAACCACGACTTCACTAACCTTTAAAATATTAGACTGGGTTTAGAATCTACTACTAGCTCAAAGCGGTACAAGCTCTTTGAATGCGTTGGCATGCATCTTCTAGTGCTTCGGTAGAGGTGGCATAGGAAATCCGGAAATGGGGACTTAAACCAAAAGCTGCTCCATGTACAGCAGCGATACCCTCTGTTTCAAGGAAGTAGCTTACGACATCCTCATCTGATTTAAGTACTTTGCCGTCTGGTGTCTTTTTTCCAATTAATCCAGCACAAGATGGATAGACATAGAAGGCGCCATCTGGAGTAGAGCAAGTTATTCCACTTGCTTGATTGAGCATAGAGCAAACGCAGTCACGTCTTTGCTTGAACACCTCGTTATTTTTAGCAAGGAAATCCATTGGGCCATTCAACGCAGCTACTGACGCGGCTTGACTAATTGAACTGGGATTAGAAGTCGATTGAGATTGTATCTTTCTAATCGCTGTTATTAGATTTTCTGGTCCGGCAGCATATCCAATTCTCCATCCTGTCATGCAAAATGCTTTTGACATCCCGTTAACAGTGAGCGTTCTGGAATATAATTCTGGTTCCACTTCAGCAGGTGTGCAGAATTTAAAATCGTCGTACACAAGATGTTCGTACATATCGTCTGTCATGACCCAAATATTGGGGTGACGAATTAGCACATCAGTTATTTTTT
>NZGS01000108.1 GCA_002690995.1 Rhodospirillaceae bacterium | reverse complement strand
TTTTTAACTAAAATTTTTTTTAAGTAGTTAAACCTTGGTTAAGCGTCTCGGTAATTTCACGTTCATATGCGAATATTGCTGGCGTACCACCTGTATGCAGATACAGTATATTCTGTGATTTATTAAATAACCCTTGTCTATATAAACCGATAGCTCCTGCAAAAGACTTCGCTGTATAGACTGGATCAACTACCATGGCTTCTAGGTTTCCTGCTAATGTCATAGCTTCGTAAACAAATTCATTCGTTCTACCATACCCCGGTTGTAACCACTCATCATGACACTTTATATCGTCCTCTTGAACTACCTCACCGCACCCAATTAAATTTTCTGCAAGGCGAACGATACCTTTCACTCGCGACACTTGCTGTTTTTTATCACGGCGAACACAAATTCCGTAAACAGGAATTCTAGATCTAAGTAATCTTAATCCTAATAGAAGACCAACATGCGTAGCTGCACTTCCGCTTGCCACCACTATTGCACTCACAGATTTATTTTGATTGTGTAACTGGTCTAAAATTTCCCCAGCACATCGCATATAACCCAAGGCGCCCAATGGTTGAGTATCAGGAGATAGCGTTAAAAGGTAGGGCTTTCTCCCTTTCTTGGCGTAATCCCTTGCTATATCAGCTATATTAGCATCAGCAGCAGCTTCGTCTTCGCCGATATGAAAAGTTGAAGTACTAGCTCCGAAGAGTTTGTTTAATAAAACGTTTCCAGATTGATGATAAGAAGATGGCATGTCATCAACCCTATTTTCCAATTGTACGTGACACGATAAACCAAATTTGGCTGCTGCTGCTGCTGCGCTTCTAACATAATTTGATTGAACGGCCCCGGTGACTAATATCATATCAGCACCACGTTGTATGGCTTCTCCAAATGAATATTCTAATTGTCGAGCTTTATTTCCTCCACCGGCAAAACCGGTTAAGTCATCGCGTTTTACAAAGTAACTGGGGCCAGCAATATGTTTTGATAATCGTTGCATCTTCTCCAAAGGTGTTGGGATATTGGCTAGTTCGACACGTGGGAACGTAGTCAAAAGAGAATTAACTCGATCTATATTTGTTGAAAAAGAATTCACTTTTTATTATCCAATTCGTCGATAACGATTTTCAAACGTTAGTATTCCTTACACCCGGAAATTTCTGGCAGCTGGGCTTAGCAGCAATGCTAAGTATCTATAAATATCCAAATTTCAAAACAAATTGTAATCCTTGAAAACGCAACCTACAAGAAGGGAGTGTATTAAGGACCCTGCTCGCAAGCTCCTCGATATTGGGGTGCTTGGTTACCTGCTACCGCTCACAATTCAAGAAACGGTCTGATCGCACCAAATTGAAAAATGTTGGTTACTTCTACACACCTCTCACCATCCCGCTTGCAGCCAGCAACCTCCGACACTCTGTCCGCATACGTTTGCGCTGGTGAATGATAATGGATGGCTAAGGAATTAAGGCGATAGCCATTGTTGTTAGTCCAAAGCTGCATGAAATAGGTTGTGACATCGTTAGGTTCTTCATCTGCCTATACTTTGGCTTGATATGGAATTAGGCAGACTTGAGCTACAGGCGTTTATATCACCTAGAAATATGTGATAGCTGCAACTACTGATATGATAAAAGCGTAGCCCACTAAATAGTACCAACCTATCCACTTGGGGAAATTAGGTATCTCTGGCATGATTTTCAAACTCCAACTAAACGTGTTGGGCAGGAGAGCGCGTCCAAAAGAGCCGTTTCCTCCCCAGAACAACTCAATTGATCCAAGCGCGCTCCCACCATTTAACCAACTAATACGATCTGATAACAGGTCAATCAGATATGTAGAATGGAGTGATCTGATAATTGGAGACGGACGTATTACTTTTTCTTGTCACAATTAACCTTTGGGGTCGTAATGACCAAAAAATCAGTCAAACCCGTAAGTATAGGAACTTTGGAAACAATTGTACGACTTAACGTAACAAAGTCTGTCGACGAATGGAAAGCTCGATCGATTACACGTGATCAAAAATTCCTGCTGGCGGAAAAGGAAAAAGTAATTGTGCAATTAGAGAAAGCAGTAGAGGGTTATAAAAAAAAGTGCGAAGCTCTTGCTAACCTATTGGAACACAACACATCCCAAAACTTACTGGACTAGCTACGTAGTTATCTGCTGCCAAAAGAGCGACGACTTCTAATATATTACCATCCGCTACATGCAGGGGACCGGCGAAACTTGTCAACGGATTATGTTAACTGCGCACCTGACATTGACATTTCTAAGCATCGCTTAACGCCTGGAGACGCTTTTATAAGCTATTGAATGCGTATGATCTCGATAAGAGGTAGGAGATGAGGCTTTTTATATACCACGCCGGATGACTTTGTGCACGTCGACTATTTCTGGTTCACCAGGGTCGAAGCCAATTTCTTCAAACAACGGTTTAATTTTATTCCCGAAAGCTTCAAGTTGTTCAATGGTATCAAATAGAACTGACACTCTCATTTGATCACCAGAGCCATAACACACTTCAAGCTCGAGACCGTCAGCCGGGTGTACCCCTTTCGAATATAGTAAGGATACTAATTCATCATATTTCTCAGCACTCATCGAAGGTGGTGCAAAACGTGCTAAAACACTCATAGGTCTACTCCAACTATAAAATGATTTTATTAGATATAGGAGATCTCTCTGGCCAAACAAGGAATTGCTTGCCCCTGATCGATAACAAGCCTTAATCATTTAAAGAAGATGCATATTAAACTAGATGGTATAAGTATATCGCAGAGGCATTTGTGCAATTTTGTTTGATTGCATGGAGCATTCTCAATGCTTTCAAGGCACGATCCGAGCCTCTTAAAAGATAAGACAGATTAGCAATCTGCATGTCTCGGTTTTTCTGGTCGCAAAAGACGTCTATAAAATTCAAAATGTAGTTATTAAAGGTGGCAGTCAGCAAGTATAAGAATAATAGCCTTCATAACTTAACTTAAATCTTAGAGTCGTTGAGCTGGCGTGCATAATGGACAATGGATAATAAATAAATGATGAGTTCTAAACGCAAACTAACCAGTATATTTGAAGTCACGGGCTCTATTCTTGCTATTGTGTACGCTCTACTGGTTGCTTCCAACACTGGGAATGAAGTTCTAGGTTTCAGTTTGTTACTTTCATCAGCAGGCCTATTCGCATTATGGGCCGTAATAGATCGCCGATGGGCCTTCTTGATGCTCCAATTTTTCTATGCAATATCTGCAGTTATTGGCTTGATTAGATGGTACTAAAAAAGCCGTTAACGTGCCTAAACAAACAAGCCACACCTTACGGCACCAAGTTATTTTAACGCTTTGTCGTAACTAACGCTTCAGGGACCTTCTTCTTAGCAGTTTTTAACAGGATACTCGATTTCATGATTTCATTTGGGTTGGCGGTTTTCTTATTAATTATCACCCCAGGCCCAGGAGTATTGTCCACAGCCGGGGTAGGAGCTGCCTTCGGTTGGCACCGTGGCCTGTTTTATATAGCAGGACTATGTTTAGGTACCAACCTCGGGGGATTAGCCGTTATTTCGGGTGTTGCGGCTATTATTCTAACCGAGCCGTTGATTAGGACAGTTTTATTATTTGCGTCCGCCGCTTACCTGGGATACCTCGCGCTCCGGATCGGACTAGCGGGGACAAAAATTGCCTTTATCCGGTCCACAGGACCCGGATTCCTAGCTGGACTGACTTTGGCTTTAATCAATCCTAAAGCCTATGCTGTTAATACCACCCTATTCACGGGCTTCGCCTTCTATCCAAACAGTTTTGCTTTAGAAACAACACTAAAATTAATAATTTTTAATCTGGTGTGGATACCAACACATTTCGTTTGGCTTTATTCTGGGGTAAAGCTCAACACTCTTAATTTATCAAATAATACTCAGCGGTTAATAAACCTTTTTATGGCTGGATGCCTTTTGACAGTTGTCGCACTATCCATTTGGTCTCTCCTTATGCTATCACCCAGTACCGTGGATTGAGAATACCATTCGTGGTCCCATTTATAGTTTAAAGATCGGCAATCTCCTGACTTAACCGCTCACGGACTATCAGTCTGGGCGGACGAGGTCGGGCCGCTATCTTCGAGTTAAAAGGGAGGCTAGGCTAGAACCTATTTATCTTTTTTTTGCTTATCTTCGTCATGCTCATGGTCTGGACCGCAAATTTCGGCCAGCGCACTAGAGGCAACTAATGGCGTACTAAAAAGGAATAGCAATACTATAAATATTTTCATTTTAATCCTCCGCAAGAGGCTACGCTTCCCTTGATTATTCGGTTCACTTGATGGATTACTAACAAAATATATTGATATCAGAGGCTCAAAAATTCGCCTGTTACTAATTGGGTTACAACCTTATATTGATAGTGGTATACAGTTTTTCTATAGAGGTGTAATACGCAATGGATGATGATCTTCCATATGAAGGAGTGAAAGTACTTGACTTGAGTCAAGGTATAGCTGGACCTTATTGCGCTATGCATTTTGCGCGGAACGGAGCCGACGTCGTAAAATTAGAACCTCCCGGCAGTGGATGTTGGAGTCGACAACTAGGCAAGCCCGTGGGAGATCAGACGGCTCATTCAGTTACAGTACATCGAGGTAAACGGAGCTTAGCTGTAGATTTAAAATCTGCTCATGGATTAGAAATAGCCAAGCGATTGGCTGCTAAATGTAACATTCTGGTCCAGAACTATAGGGTCGGGAAACTAAAAAAACTCGGGCTTGATTATGATTCTGTCGTTAAAATGAACCCCAAAATAATTTACGTTGCGGTAACAGGATTTGGTCAGGTGGGACCACGCCGAGATCAACCAGCAACTGACTCCGTAATGCAAGCTTATACGGGAATGATGTCAATCAATAGAGATGTTAATGGTTTACCTCAGCGAATTAATATGTTGGCTATTGACTTCTCCGCTGGCCTTTATGCATTCCAAGCAGCTGCCAGTGCTCTTTATGGACAGGCGGTCAAAGGAAAAGGCAAATTAATAGAAACCAGCTTGTTAGAAGCAGCGATGGTATTCCAAGAAGCAGCAATTATTGAGTCCTACCTTCAAGAGGGCAAACCGGAACCTATTGGTATGCCAGTCGGTAGCTTCAGAACTAAAGATGGTTTTATGTCAATTAATGCGCGCCGAGATAGTCAGTTTAAAAGTTTCTGCACCTTAATAGGCCGAGAAGAGTGGGTCAGCGATCGCCGCTTCATCGGCCCTCGTGAAAGAGTTGCTAATCACGAGATTTTGATGTCACAAATCAGGCCAATTATCGAGACAAAAACCAGCGACGAATGGAATAAGTTACTTTCGGATGCTGATATTCTTAATGCTAAAGTCCATACACATATGGATTTACTTAGCGATCCCCAAGTGCAGGCTGCAAAGGCTATATGCTGGGTTGAGAATGACACCTTGGGAAATATCCCAATGGCGAGCATCCCCGGACAACCTGCATCAATTGCTGGTGACAAACTATCTCATAGTCCCCATGTCGGGGAACACAACCAGGAGGTTTTAACCGAACTTGGCTACAGTAGCACCGATATCGAAAATTTAAAAAATGAAGGCATAATTGGCACGTTTACGCCCTAAATTTAAAATCTTTAAGTAGTCCAAATCACAGGGCCAGATGCAGGATCAGTCAGGCCTACCTCAGACGAGATTTCGTCGAGTAAATCTCTTATTTTGTCCAGTTCACCAACCAAATGCGGTCTCAGACCAGCAATTTGGTCTTCTGATTCAAATAACCCTATCCACGTGAAGGTTCTATCACCCGTCTGCGTCATATATTGTTTTATACCAATACCCTTTTGATTAATTCCATCTGGCGAGTTATGCATTCTGATGAACTCGTCTACACATCCTTCTTTTACGAGGAATCTCACTGTACTTATAAAACCCGCCATGTCGACCTACCTTGCTTATTAAAAAACCTTTCGATGTTGAAACAACATAATGTTCACACAACCTGAAAACCAGTCATATAAACGCCTTATTTGTAAGTTCCTGAAACTCTTCCAAATATACCAAAATCCGCAGTATAAGTTTCTCCTTTTTTTGGAACTAGCATGCCAGTTAAAGTCCCGGTACTTATAAGTTGCCCACGCTTCAAGCCAATACCTGTTCTGGACAACTCATTAGCTAACCAAGTAACTGGAATCAAAGGATGCTCCATTGCTGTCAGCGCGTTGCCTTTTCTTTTAAAAACTCCATTGCAAAACAAAGTCACCTCATTGTTAGCAATATCCTTATCTTTCCAGCCTTGAATGGCGGGACCATAAACTAGGGTTCCTGACCCAGCGCCGTCTGATAAAATTACTTCTAGAGGAGGAAATTTATCATCATGAATAAATCGACACTCCGCCAATTCTAACCCTGGGTGCATTGATTTAATCGAGTCAGCCACCTCACTTATTTCGTAAGGTCTGGATCGTGGCGGCAAATCTTTTCCGAGAAAAACTTGATATTCAGGTTCTGGTATTGGACTACATAAATTGTCAAAAATAATTTCAACGGGCGACTTTGTGATAAATTGCGAGTAAACACGCCCGTATATAGGCGTATTCGTTCGCAGCGCTTTTTGCATTGTGGTATTAGTTGCAGCTATTTTCCAACCTCCCACATCCCAACCTAGTTCTTTCTCGACCAAATGCGCTACTTTGTAAGCATCAGCTTGGGATATCGGAGTTAGTTTTTTATGCAAGCCGCTCTGTTGCCTATTAGTTCGCCTTAAATCAGCTAACAATTTAGCAAGCTCGATTTTATTGTTTGTTGCCACTGTTACGCTCATTACTATAGATACTCACGCGTCATTAACGTGGTGTCTACCCACCCTCGATACCATAAACACAGCAATTCCTTTCAAAACAACACCCTTAAGTGGATATTTTAATATTCTTCGGTGTTTTTTTGAAAAGACTGATCTCACTCTTGAATTGTTTTTCAGAACCAGATTTTATTTTCCCATAGTTACTGGCAAACTCCTTTTCAGTATAAATTTTAGACCTACCTGTTGCCCAGTATACTATTTCTGGTGTTAATCGACTAAACTTATTCATATTCCTAAGACTGAAGCTTTCATGCAAATTTCTATAGTAACTTAATAAAATATGGAGACCAGGGTTAAAAATCAAATTAGGTAAAATCTAGATAAATAAGTTGTGATCCAAGATGGAGATGACGCCGTAGCATGTAGGAGGTCGGTGTTCTGCTTCTCCCCCTTGTACGCGCCGACCTTTTTTTACTTGAATTTAAAGCTCAAAACAACGCTCTAATCCAGCTCAAAAACGTTACGCAAGATGTTGCCGCGCACTACGAAAGCGCAAAACACACAAGATGTTATCCACCGAGCCTACTCTTCACACGTCCCATCAATAAAAACGTAGTGGACCCTTTTCTCTAGATGATAACGACGATACGCGTTATATAGGGTTTCTATTTCTATATTACTCCTTTTTCTTTTAGTAGATCTAAGTCCTCAACTCCAAGCTTTAATTCCTTACAATAGATTTCCACATTATGTTTTCCCTTACTTGGACCTGCATGCCTTATTTCGGCGGGTGTTTCAGACATGAATGGAAACCCTGCAGTCATTTTTATTTTCCCAAGGTCCTCGTCGTTGAGATTAATTATGTCGTTTCGAGCAATATATTGCGGATCTTCAAATATTTGAGCGATATTATAAACAGGCCCTACAGCCGCCTCTACTTCCTCAAATTTTTCTAATACGTCAATCAAATTATGTTGCAAAATCCAATTAGCAACCACACCATCGACCTCTTCAATAAACTCGACCCTTCCCGCGGGTGTCTGGAACCGCGGATCATTCGCCACATCCTCTCCACCACAAAGTGTAAGAACCCTCCTCACGATTGATGGGGAATTAGTAGAGATCGCAACCCAATGTTTGTCTAATGTCTGATATGTATTACGTGGTGCATTGTTGCGCGAGCGATTTCCCATACGCTCTTGGATTATACCCAGTTGATCGTATGCCATTGGTTGTGGGCCAAGTAATTGAAAAATGGGCTCGTATATACTTAGATCGATAAACTGCCCATTCCCACCCTGAACATCTCTGTAATACAGGGCAAACATTGTCGCAAACGTTCCATATGATGCAGCTATTCCATCGGCAAGTCCAAAATTTGGAAGTGTTGGCGGCCCATTTTTTTCTCCGGTCACGTTAGAGAACCCGCTGAACGCTTCTGCAATGGTTCCAAAACCTGGACGCATTTTATAAGGACCAGTCTGACCAAAACCAGTTACTCGTACCATCACAAGGCGTGGGTTTATGACCTTTAATGTATCCCAGCCTAGCCCCCATTTTTCCATTGTATTCGTCCGAAAATTTTCGATTAGCACGTCCGTCGTTTTGATCAATTTTTTTAAAAGTTCGGCGCCTTCTATCGTAGAAAAGTTCATCGTAATACAACGTTTATTTCGATTAGCCATTTTAAACCAGAGACCAACGCCGTCTTTTTGATGACCCGTTTCCCGCAAAACGTCACCACGTGGGTGCTCTATTTTGATAACATCTGCGCCAAAATCCGCAAGCAACATGCCAATGGTAGGACCAGCGATTACTGTTGATGCATCCAATACCCGAATACCTTGTAAAGCTCTCTTCTTCATCGCCATCTTCTACCTCCAAGCGGTGGATATTAGTCAATAGCTGTTGGCTATTAACAATAATGTGACGCCGTTTTCGACAAGTATATTTAATACACATCGGACGATGTAAATGTATACCACCGATGACCCCAACGTCGTATGCGCTAGTCGTTCGACGCTATCATTTATATGTACTTACATCATTGATCTCAATTCTCTTTTAATGCAGAGTAACAACATCATAAAAGAATTTCTGGCTCACATTTTGTTGGTTTCTCTAGTTTGCTCACTTAACCCGTAATTAACGAAGAAGACGCTATAATGAATAAAAAAATTTCTCTTTTACTCGGTTCAACTCTACTATTTGTACTAGGCGCTTGCTCTATGGATATGGCAGCAGAATACACCCAGCCAATGGTGGATATCGTACGTGATCAATCCAATAGCTTGATAGAATTTTTCAAAGATTAAGCTTATTAGCCACCGCGGCTATCATGAGTCTCGAAAGCGCCATTTTTTTATTATAGAGTTCAATTGGATCGAATAACTAAGTTTTGACCAATCCATTCTCTTGAAGAAGCCGTATACGAAGGATATATAGTTTTTTCGGAGTCTTTCATGGTAAAAGGTAGATACATAGCTCTTACAGGAGCAGCTTTTTTAATAGCCTCTGTATTAAGCATGCAGTTAGCCGTTGCCGGCAGTTGCTACAAACATGACGAAGACTTCAAGACGCAATTGATGAACAAGGCTGCGTCACTATTTAACCAAGTAGATAAGGATCAAGATAAGAAAATATCGAGGGACGAGCATGATCAATCCTCTCTCTCTTCTTATGGCGTTCCGTTTGAAAGGTTTGACGTAGACGAGGACCAATATATCAGTTGGGAAGAGTACAAGAACCAAATGGAAGAAAGCCACAACATAGGTGGGAAAAAGGTTTAGGAAACATCAGTTTTTTTGTGCCTCCCTATCAACCCCGCCCCCGCGATGATCACAAGTCGGCTAGGCTAGACACGCATGGCTCTCTAATATTCAAACTCTCCGCAAAGCAGCAAGATAGGTAACGCCCATCAACGAACCGACCTTTTTTTGAATGCTCAACATCTGCATCGACGCTACAAATATCGCCTGGCCCAAAGATTTTCTCTTCTCCACCCTGCCCAATTGTTATATGGCCATCCAGGACAAACAACCTTGCATCAAAGGGATGCGTATGGTCTCGGTTGACGGTGCCAGCAGCCATAGTTTTGTTTACAGTAAAACCATCTCGTTCCATTTTTTCTTTAATTTTAATTCTATCCATTTACTCCCCCTGAATATTTATATTTTGGTACTTTTACAATATCTTTAGAAAAAATGAAAAAATAAAGCACAAGCGAATAGATCGTGTTATTTACCGTGGCGATTAAACAATCAATAAAAAGGATTTTTTCTTGGAAAATATTATAGGAACTTGGGCATTACTAAGAACAGAAGCTGTCGACGCGAATGGTAAACCAACCAGTGTCGCTCCATTTGGTGGCACAAAATTTATAGGCAGGGTTGTATTTACCAAAGAGGGTCGTATGTCCGCCGCTATTACCGATGCTCGAGAGCAAATACCAGAGGGAGAAACAAGAGAATATTCGTGTTATGCTGGCGCTTATACAATCGAAAAAGAAACATTAATTACTACAGTAGATGCATGTTCCGACCCAGCAAGAATGGGCACCAAACAAATACGTACCGTATCTTTCGAAAAGGATTTAATGGTTTTACAGCCTCCTCTTCGTTCTTATGGAAACAAACCCGCGGAACTTCGCACACTATGGTGGAAAAAAATTTCTGATATCTAACTTCTCTATTAAATTTACTCCTATTGAAAACGTGCTTGCGAGCCGTCGTATATAATTTCATTAGTCGCCACTCGATTTATTCTCCAAGGTCGCCCATAAATCTCGCATTTATAACGCTATCTGGTCTGGAGGATAGACGCTCGTTAACAAGCGACATGGCGACATTTTTTTCTCCGGCCCGGATCCCGGCTTCAACCATAGTCCACTCTATAAGATCACGTTGGGCAATACTACCACCCATGCGCCATAGAGATCCTTGAACTGGTAATAGGCCATCAAGCGCCGCTTTATAGTCCCCGTTCACAAATTTGTTCATAGCCTCAGCAATTGGGACAGCAACTTCGTTGTAAGCGGGTGCCAGCTCACTATTTCCTTGCCCTCTGCTTTTCATATTCTCGAGAATTGAATTATAGGCCGGGCAATCATTTGCCTTTAGAGCAGACATTGCAGCATGAATTTCGTTAAATGGACTGTACATCCCAGCGAGTTGCTCATGCCATAGAGGAAGTAAGTCTTGCCAACGGCTCCCTGCGTCTAACCCGAGCAACTCCAGACGCCAAAGCAAGGCTGTTGGATTGCAAAGTTGCGTAGCAACTGGGCGCATTACCGGCAGTATTTCATCATCATATATCGCTAGTGCTTGGTCAAATTGACCTAATTCAATGAAGAAGAGAGCTTTGTGCCACCATATATGAACTCTATTGTTGCAGTTTGCTCCATTCCAGAGCACCTCTCGGCTGTCCATCCATTTCAACCCTTCTTGCGGGCGTCCTGTCATTTCCATGACGTGGCTTACAGCGTGATGGGGCCAATAACCGTAAGGTTCTAACTCTGCTGCCTCTCGGCTAATATCTTCTGCACGGGAAAAATCCCCTAACTCCTCAAGACCAAAGCCATAAAAAGAAAGCATGATCCCATAATCCGGATCTTCTTTTGACCAGAAGGGAAGCGCCCTCGCCGCTCTTCCTGCTTCGCGATGAAATCGCCCCTGATAACCATCTAACCGCAGTGCACATTGGTGACCTATTAGATCGTGTGGATCTTCCATAAGGTGCCTATCTAAGACAGCAACACCTGAGGGCCATTGGTTATTTAATGCTAATTCGAGCGCTCTTAGATGACCATTTTCCCTTTGAGTCAACTTGTCTGTTGTCAGACCTGCTATAAGCTTTCTTGCTTTCGCCAATGATGGACCATCATTACTCAAAACTAACATCCAAGCTTTGAGCAAAACGGCGATATTATTGTTAGGATCTTGCTCTAACAAACTATTTAAATGCTTAATAGGGTCTCCATAATTTAGAGTGAATGCTCGAACTGCTTGCCTTAGGTTGATATTGGCGTTTGACATCGAATTTTTTACCACTTTTTACTGAACTAAACCCAAACTGGTACAACAATAGACATTCAACATCGTTCTTTATGAGATCGGTGCCTCCGCAAGCATATCTAACCGACTCAAAAGTCTAAAGTAGATATTGAAGATCTTAAAATATTTTTAGACTTGGTAGTCATTTCTTTGGCCAGAGTCCTAACCCTTTTTTTCTAGCATAGGCTTCGGCTTTTTTATGGGCCTTACTTTTAATAGAAGCAACAGCCCAACCGGCCCGAATAATAACGAGGGATAGATCCCTTCCCTTAAGAAAACATTGAATAACAGTCGCTTCTCTTAAACCACATCTCAAAACAAGCCCATCTATTTTTTGCAATAGAAATTTTTTTGCCGCGGCTCCGCAAAGCCATGGTAAAGCACCTTTTTTACATTTCTGACGAAAGGCGGGCCCCTGAGCTCCGTAAAGCTTATAAATCTTTCCATCGAAAGATAGTGAGCTACCATCAACTACTTTAAAAACCCCGATCAGTTGCTTTGATTCTTTTTTCAAATCTTCTGCAATGCCAGTGCACGGCAATCCATAAACACAAAAGAATATCGCAAAAATAAATGCAAAACTATAACGCATTCCGCATACTCCTTTTATTTTTATCCTGTTATTTACCATTATTTGAAAATGAAAATAAGTTTGGTGGTTTATACGAATTGCCTGATGGGAATCGGACCAACCAACATCTCAACAATATATCTAATAGTTCTAATTGCTCAATTGCACATTAAGATATTTACATAGTTGATATATAACGCACACACTATTTAGTGGAAATAATGAACTTAACTTCAGAACGGGCGGCATTAGATGTGATGAAACGTCATATTGATGCTTTAAATGCACTAGACGAAAACAGCCTAGCTCAA
>NZGS01000107.1 GCA_002690995.1 Rhodospirillaceae bacterium | reverse complement strand
TCTACAAAGCCAGGTTCCGTTATCGGAAGAAACCAGTCCGAAAATATAGATGGTGCAACTACACTCACCAGTCTCAAGGAAACGGACGGCGTTGTTCCAGCTTTTTCAAGAACAATTGATTCAAAATAAAAATTATCTGAGGTAAGTGATCAATGTTGAAAGATGAAGATAGAATTTTTACGAACCTATATGGATGGTTTGATAGAGGCCTAGCTGGTGCGCGAAAACGAGGCGATTGGTCTAATACTAGAGAATTACTGAAAAACACTCCGGATGAAATTGTAGAATTGGTAAAGGCTTCAGGGTTGCGCGGAAGAGGCGGGGCGGGTTTTTCAACCGGTTTAAAGTGGTCATTTATGCCTAAGCAAGTCACTGATCGACCTCATTATCTAATCGTAAATGCAGATGAAAGTGAGCCCGGCACATGTAAAGATCGTGAAATTATGCGTAACGACCCCCATAAATTGGTAGAAGGTTGTCTAATTGGTGGTTACGCAATTAGGGCACGTGCCGCATTCATTTACATTCGCGGGGAGTTTTACAATGAGGCACAAAAGTTACAAACAGCAATTGATGAAGCGTATGACGCAGGGCTTATAGGGAAAAACGCTTGCGGGTCTGGGTATGACTTTGATGTGGTTCTTCATAGAGGGGCAGGGGCATATATTTGTGGAGAGGAAACGGCTCTTCTAGAAAGCTTGGAAGGTAAAAAAGGTCAGCCTCGCCTAAAGCCGCCGTTTCCTGCAGCCGCTGGATTATATGGATGCCCTTCTACAGTGAATAATGTGGAAAGTATTGCCGTAGTGCCGACTATATTAAGAAGAGGACCGGAATGGTTCGCTGGTCTGGGGCGAGAAAAAAATGTGGGCACCAAATTGTTTTGCATATCAGGCCATGTAAATAATCCATGTAATGTGGAAGAAGAAATGGGAATACCATTGAAGGAATTGATTGAAAAACATGCAGGAGGCGTTGTAGGGGGTTGGGATAACTTATTGGCGGTAATACCGGGCGGCTCATCAGTCAGGTGTATTCCCAAGTCAATATGTGATGATATCTTAATGGATTTTGACTCACTAATGTCGGTTAAATCGGGATTGGGGACAGCTGCTGTTATTGTAATGAATAGACAAACCGATATCATTAAAGCTATAGCAAGATTGTCATACTTTTATAAGCATGAAAGCTGTGGTCAATGTACTCCTTGTAGAGAAGGCACTGGTTGGATGTGGCGAGTTATGGAAAGATTAGTAAGTGGCGAAGCAGAGATAGAAGAGATTGATGCATTAGAGAAGGTAACTAAACAAATAGAGGGACATACAATTTGCGCCCTTGGTGACGCTGCAGCTTGGCCTATACAAGGGCTGCTAGCGCACTTTAGGGATGAGGTTGAGGATAGAATTAGAAGTCGAAAAGGCAGGTTAACAGAATTACAGGCTGCAGAATAAAGTCATTAACTTCTGGATTTAAAAAGATAGCGTAATGCGGGGAAAATAATGCCAAAGGTTATTGTTGATGGAATTGAAGTCGAAGTCCCAGAGGGCTCGACTGTGCTTCAGGCTTGTGAAGCGGCAGGTAAAGAAATTCCGCGCTTTTGTTATCATGATCGTCTCTCAATTGCTGGAAATTGCAGAATGTGCCTGGTTGAGGTTTCACCAGGGCCTCCTAAACCTCAGGCCAGCTGTGCCCTTCCCGCAATGGATAATCAGGAAATAAAAACGAATAGCGAAATGGTTATATCCGCTCGAAAAGGGGTAATGGAGTTTTTGCTCATTAATCATCCCCTAGATTGCCCAATTTGTGACCAGGGTGGGGAATGCGACCTGCAAGATCAAGCTATGGGTTACGGGAACGATGCGACAAGATACCTCGAGCAAAAGAGAGCAGTAACTAGCAAAGAAATGGGCCCTCTTATCAAAACAATAATGACGCGTTGTATTCACTGCACCCGGTGTGTGAGGTTTTCGACGGAGGTTGCTGGGGTAACTGATATGGGGGCCTTGGGTCGGGGTGAGTCCATGGAGATTACAACCTATCTCGAAAAAGCCTTAGAATCAGAACTCTCTGGTAACGTAATAGATTTGTGTCCTGTCGGAGCACTAACATCGAAGCCTTACTCCTTTGTTTCAAGGCCTTGGGAATTAAAGAAGACTGAAACGATCGATGTGATGGATGCTATAGGTTCAAATATTCGCGTTGATACCCGCGGAGGGGAAGTGCTCAGAGTATTGCCGCGTGTCAATGAGGATATTAACGAAGAATGGATTTCAGATAAGGCCCGCTTTTCGTGTGACGGCTTAAAACGGCAGAGGTTAGATAAGCCTTTTGTTCGAAAGGATGGAAAGTTAGTCCCTGCAAGTTGGGATGAAGCACTATCAGTTGTGGCAGATAAAATGAAACAAATATCACCAGAGGCTATTGCCGTATTAGTAGGTGACCAGTGCGAGGCGGAATCTATGTTTGCGCTGAAATGTCTTGCGGAAAAGCTTGGTATTGAAAATATAGATTGTCGTCAGGACGGAGCAAAGATCAATACCGATAGTCGTGCGAGCTATTTGTTTAATTCAACGATCGCCGGGATTGAAGATGCTGACGCCGTCTTACTAATAGGAACTAATCCAAGATGGGAGGCACCTGTTTTAAACGCAAGGATTAGAAAACAGTGGTTGGAAACACGACTGCCAGTTGCCCTGATTGGGGAAGAATACGAATTAACGTATGACGTCGACTATCTAGGTAACTCAGCGTTGTTGCTGGAACAAATTTTACAGGGGCAACATAGTTTTTCTGAGATCCTAGCAGAGGCAAAACGACCCATGTTAATAGTTGGTATGAACGCATTAGCAAGAGCGGATGGTGACGTGCTTTTAGGGTTATGCCGAAGAATTGCTGAGCAATTCGACCTTATAATAGAAGATAAAGATGATAATGAAAGTTGGAATGGTTTTAACGTCCTGCACACCGCAGCGTCACGTGTTGCCGGTTTAGATATGAAATTTGTGCCAAAAGATAGGGCTAGGTATCTTGAAGATATATTGGATGATGCCAACAAGGGAAATATTGAGATGGTTTATCTTATGGCTGCCGATGAAATAGATATGTCTAGATTGGGTAAAGCATTCGTAGTCTATCAAGGGCACCACGGCGATGCAGGTGCACACAGAGCTGATGTTATACTGCCTGGAGCAGCCTATACCGAGAAAGATGGGCTATACGTGAATACTGAAGGGCGCCCTCAATTTGCGGTTCGAGCAGTTTTCCCTCCTGGCGATGCCCGAGAAGATTGGCGAATTGTGCGCGCGTTATCTGATGTAGTTGGTTCCGCTTTGGAATTTGACACGCCCGAGGAATTGCACCATAGACTATCAAAAGCTTATAAAACATTTGAAAACATAGAAGTCGTGCAAAGCTCTGTTGTAACGGACTTTGGCCGAGAGGGTAAGGTTGAACAAGCACCTTTTGATCGCGGAATAAAGGATTTTTATATGACCGATCCAATAAGCCGTGCGTCCAAGGTGATGGCGGAGTGTAGTGAGGTTTTTGGGAACACAAAAAATGCTTAATGTCACTTGCACCGCCTCAAAGTTTTCACGCTGGATCTTAGATAATGGAATTTAGCGAATTTCTTGATACGTATTTAGTACCTACCGCAATTACAGTGGCGCAAATCTTTGCGATCATTGTGCCCCTCTTAGTTGCTGTTGCTTACTTGACGTATTTTGAAAGAAAAGTGATTGCGAGTATGCAACTACGAAAAGGGCCTAATGTCGTAGGGCCCTTTGGTTTGTTACAACCTCTTGCAGATGGCGCGAAACTTTTTATAAAGGAGACAATTCTTCCGTCAGGAGCTAACAAAATTTTATTTGCTATGGCTCCTATGCTTACATTCATTTTGAGTTTGATTGCTTGGGCTGTGATTCCATTTGATGCGGGCATGGTTTTGGCAGATATAAATGTCGGCATTCTCTACCTCTTTGCTATTTCTTCCTTGGGTGTTTACGGGGTGATTATGGCTGGTTGGGCTAGTAACTCCAAATATGCGTTTTTAGGCGCATTGCGCTCCGCAGCACAAATGGTTTCTTACGAAGTGTCAATTGGCTTTGTGATAATCACAGTTCTCCTATGTGTAGGGTCATTAAACTTAAGTGCGATTGTTGAAGCACAAAAAACGATTTGGTTTGCAATCCCGTTATTACCTATGTTCATAATTTTCTTTGTTTCAGCCCTGGCGGAGACGAACAGAGCTCCTTTTGATTTACCAGAGGGTGAGTCCGAACTAGTTGCAGGCTATTTTGTAGAATATTCGTCGATGACGTTTGCGTTATTTTTCTTGGGCGAATATGCAAACATGATTTTGATGAGCGGTATGACAGCAGTTTTGTTCTTGGGGGGGTGGTTGCCGCCGATGGACATAGCACCGTTTAATTGGATCCCAGGCCCAATATGGTTTTTTATAAAAATAAGTTTAGTGCTCTTCTGTTTCTTATGGGTTAGAGCAACGTTCCCGCGCTATCGATATGATCAATTAATGCGACTTGGATGGAAAGTTTTTCTTCCACTTTCTTTAGCGTGGGTAGTAATTACGGCTGGCGTGCTGGTTGCTTTTGATATAGTTCCCACACCTTTATCTGGCTGAGTACCGGAGGTTGAAAATTGAATATTCTTCAAAATAGTACCAAAGCACTTTTGTTATCAGAGTTAATTAGCGGTATGTATCTTACGCTTAAGTACTTTTTTAAACCAAAGGTAACTATAAACTATCCATATGAAAAAGGTCCGCTTTCGCCCCGTTTTAGGGGGGAACACGCTCTTCGTAGATATCCAAACGGGGAAGAAAGATGTATCGCGTGTAAACTTTGTGAGGCCATTTGTCCAGCTCAAGCAATTACAATAGAAGCCGAGCCGCGTTCGGATGGAAGTCGCAGAACTACCCGTTACGACATTGATATGACAAAATGTATTTATTGCGGGTTTTGCCAGGAAGCTTGTCCTGTTGACGCAATTGTGGAAGGTCCAAATTACGAGTTTGCAGCCGAAACTAGAGAAGAACTTTTTTACAATAAGGAGAAGCTCTTAGCAAACGGCGATAGATGGGAGACGGAAATTGCCAATAACTTGTCTATTGATGCGCCTTATCGTTGATGTGCGAGTTCGAAAGCAGCAATAAAATAAAAAAAATTTAACTAAACTAAGCGGGGGAGAAAATTGGTTCAAGCAATAGCGTTTTATGCGTTTGCCTTTGTTACCATTGCCGCTGGGGTAATGGTGGTATCTTCACGAAACCCTGTACATTCAGTCTTGTATCTCATTTTAGCATTTTTTAACGCGGCAGGTCTTTTCGTTTTAATTGGTGCTGAGTTTATAGCCATGATTCTTGTTGTGGTATATGTGGGGGCTGTAGCAGTCCTTTTTCTTTTCGTAGTCATGATGTTAGACATAAATTTCGTGGAATTAAGACAGGGGTTTATGCAGTACCTGCCAATAGGTGCTTTACTCGGGTTAATTCTGCTCGTCGAACTGTTCTTCGTTATTGGTATTTGGTCCTTTCTCGAAGATGGAAGCATGCTTACCGCAGTCATTCCCGTTCAAAATATTACTAATACGCACGCACTGGGCAATGTCCTTTACACCAAATATGTATATTTGTTTCAAGCAGCAGGGTTAATCCTCCTCATCGCTATGATTGGAGCTATAGTTCTTACACTGCGGAGTCGGCCAGGGGCTAGAAAACAGAAAATAGCTGATCAGTTATCTCGTAGATCAGAGGACATTCTGGATGTGGTAAAGGTCAAAGAAGGTGAAGGAGTTTAATTATGATTGAAATTGGATTAGCTCATTACCTTGCTGTCGCAGCTATTTTATTTACCTTGGGTATCTTCGGTATTTTTCTAAATCGTAAAAATGTTATTATTATCCTAATGTCTGTAGAGTTAATGCTGCTAGCTGTAAACATCAACTTAGTGGCTTTTTCAGCTTACGCGGGTGACCTTGTCGGACAGATTTTTGCCCTGTTCATTTTAACTGTAGCTGCAGCGGAAGCCGCTATTGGCCTAGCAATTCTAGTGGTGTTTTTCAGAAATCGCGGTTCGATAGCTGTCGAAGACGTTAATCTCATGAAAGGGTAACGGTACTATGTATGCCGCAATTGTCTTCTTGCCACTTGTCGGGGCGCTTTTAGCAGGTTTTTTTGGCAAAATTATTGGCGATCGGGGAGCTCACTTAGTTACGTGTATTTTTATGGCTGCTTCTATGTTGCTCGGTGCAGTATGCTTCTACGATGTAGCTTTGCAACAGAATGCTCAGACTATTACACTCTTTACTTGGATAGAGTCTGGTAATCTTAAAGCCGAATGGGCCCTTAAAATCGATACTTTAACGGCTATAATGATCCTAGTTGTGACGTCCGTTTCAACAATGGTTCATGTATACTCAATTGGTTACATGCATCATGACCCGCATAATCCCCGCTTTTTCGCGTATTTATCACTTTTTACGTTCGCAATGCTAATGTTGGTGACGGCTGACAATCTCGTGCAAATGTTTTTTGGTTGGGAGGGTGTTGGCCTCGCTTCCTATCTTCTCATAGGGTTTTGGTATCAGAAGCCGGAAGCAAACGCAGCCGCGATCAAAGCTTTTCTGGTAAACAGGGTAGGAGACTTTGGGTTTGCACTTGGTATTTTTGGCACCTATTTGCTCTTTGACACTATTGTTTTAGATGAAATTTTTATATTGGCTCCAAAGTATGTGGAGACGGAACTTACTTTTCTATGGTTTAGCGCTGATGCGATAACAGTCCTTACGATGCTGCTGTTTATCGGTGCGATGGGCAAGTCGGCGCAATTGGGATTGCACACTTGGCTCCCGGATGCGATGGAGGGACCAACTCCGGTCTCCGCCTTAATACACGCAGCAACTATGGTCACGGCGGGTGTGTTTATGATAGCGCGTCTCTCTCCAATGATGGAGTACGCTCCAGATACGTTAACGGTAGTAACTTTAATAGGTGCTACCACAGCTATTTTTGCGGCTAGCGTGGGGCTTTGTCAGAATGATATTAAAAGAGTGATTGCTTACTCTACGTGTTCGCAACTTGGGTATATGTTTTTTGCGTGCGGTGTTTCTGCTTATTCGGCTGGGATTTACCATCTTTTAACTCATGCATTTTTTAAAGCATTATTGTTTCTTGGTGCCGGCTCGGTAATACACGCCATGTCAGATGAGCAAGATATGACAAAGATGGGCGGGTTGCGAAAACGAATTCCGTTAACTTATTGGCTGATGATAGTGGGCACTCTAGCACTCACGGGTTTTCCTTTTCTATCTGGTTTTTATTCGAAGGACTTAATCCTGGAGGCAACCTTTGCTCGTGATACTGGTGTTGGTTATTACGCGTTTTATATTGGTATTTTTGTTGCTGGTTTGACGGCCTTTTACAGTTGGCGTTTAATATTTATGACTTTCCATGGCGAATGTAGAGCTCCAAAATCGGTTCAAGATAAAATTCACGAGTCCCCACTCGTAATGACACTCCCCCTCATTTTTTTAGCCGTAGGAGCGTTATTCTCAGGTAAGCTGGGCTATGAGTTTTTTGGCGGAGAATCTATGAAAGCCTTTTGGGGAGACGCATTGTTGGTGTTAAAGGAAAACAGAACGATAGAGGCGGCCGCTGGCGTTCCAATGTGGGTAGTGTTACTGCCAACGATTATGTTTATTGTTGGCACATCGCTGGCCTTTTACTGTTATCAATTGAAACCAGATCTTCCAAAGACGCTTTCCTCAAAGTTTTCTGGCATATATCAATTTTTGCTTAATAAATGGTATTTTGACGAGCTGTATGATCTCCTCTTTGTCCGGTCCGCGTTTCGGTTTGGCCATGCTCTATGGAAAAAGGGTGATGGTGCGGTTATAGATGGTCTAGGGCCCGACGGTATATCTTCAATGGTTAGACGATTAAGCGGTCAAGCTGTTAGACTGCAGAGTGGCTTTCTATATCATTATGCGTTCGCAATGATGATTGGGTTAATTGCTTTTGCTTCTTGGTACATTTTTGGTTTTGGGAATTAACCTGATGACGGATGACTGGCCTATCCTTTCTTTGGTAACGTTTTTACCTCTTGTAGGATGCTTTTTTATTCTTTTAACACGGGGCGATGATGCAATTGTAGCGCGGAACTCTCGTTACATCGCTCTATGGACATCAGTTCCAACATTCCTTATTTCGCTTTTAATTTGGGTAAAGTTCGACCCTTCTACGGCTAACTTTCAGATGATGGAGAGCATAGAGTGGATCGAAGGAACTAACATTGGTTACAGGATGGGGGTCGATGGGATTTCTATATTTTTTGTACTCCTATCAACACTACTGACACCTATTTGTATTTTAGCCAGCTGGGAGGCGATAGAACATCGTGTCAGGGAATATATGGTAGCGTTTCTCATTCTGGAGACCATGATGGTTGGAATGTTTTGTGCGCTTGATATCCTCGTTTTTTACATCTTTTTTGAAGGTGTTTTAATTCCAATGTTTATAATAATTGGTGTATGGGGAGGGGCAAGACGAGTTTATGCGTCGTTCAAGTTCTTTTTGTATACTTTGTTAGGATCAGTTTTGATGCTCGTTGCTATTCTCGTTATGTATTTCATGGCGGGGACTACGGACATTGTTGCTCTTAGCAAGTTTTCTTTCCCGAGTGATATTCAAATTTGGTTGTGGCTAGCATTTTTTGCTTCGTTTGCTGTGAAGGTACCAATGTGGCCAGCGCACACTTGGCTACCTGACGCACATGTCGAGGCTCCGACGGCTGGTTCGGTTATATTAGCAGGTGTACTATTGAAAATGGGTGGATATGGTTTTTTGAGATTCTCTATTCCCATGTTTCCAGAGGCTTCGGACTTCTTTTCGCCATTAGTATTCGCATTGAGCGTAGTAGCAATTATTTATACCTCTCTTGTTGCCCTAGCTCAGGACGATCTAAAAAAACTTATAGCTTATTCATCTGTTGCCCATATGGGTTTTGTTACGATTGGTATTTTTACCCTGAATTCCCAAGGTTTAGAAGGTGCCATTTTTCAGATGCTTAGTCATGGCATAGTTTCCGGGGCTCTGTTTTTGTGCGTAGGTGTTATTTATGATAGGATGCACACGCGAGAAATTGCTGCTTACGGTGGTCTGGTTAATAGAATGCCAAAGTATGCTTTAGTATTTATGGTATTCACCATGGCTTCTGTCGGGTTGCCGGCTACAAGCGGTTTTGTTGGTGAATTCCTAGTTTTACTAGGAGCTTTTTATTACAATACTTGGTTGGCCGTTTTTGCTACGACTGGTGTCGTATTGGGTGCGGCATATATGCTTTATGTGTATAGAAGAATAATATTCGGGAAGTTAGAAAAAGAAAATTTGATGTCAATTAGTGACTTATCTTACCGGGAAATTATTATTTTTGTTCCATTAGTTTTATTGGTTTTCTGGATGGGGGTTTATCCCGCACCATTCCTAGATGTTATGTCGGTTTCGGTAGATAATCTTATTAAAAATTTTAATGTGGCGTTGGAAAATAGCAGCGTCCATCTTGCTAGTCACTGACTAGGAGCCAACGTCTATGAGCATTATTCAACTCCCTTCAATGATTTCCGCCAGTCCTGAGATTTTTCTCGCAGGTGCTGGAATGATACTTTTGATGATTGGGGTCTTTCGGAAAACAGATGGCACGGGGGTCTTGTCTATGGCCACTATCCTTTGTTTTATTGTAGCGATCATCGCCGGTTTTCTATACGGCGGGCAAGAGAATGCATTCTATGGAATGTTCATCACCACTAGTTTTACACAATTTTCCAAGTCATTGATTTTAGTTGGCTCAATATTGGCTGTCGTTTTAGCAAATGATTACATGAAGACAGAGAAGGCGCAGCGCTTCGAGGTTCCTGTTTTAATATTGTTTGCCACTCTCGGTATGATGATGATGGTCTCTGCGGGTGATCTAATTGCATTATACATTGGATTAGAACTTCAAAGCTTATCACTTTATGTTTTGGCAGCTATAAGGCGCGACTCGCTTAAATCGACGGAGGCAGGCTTAAAGTATTTTGTCCTGGGGGCTTTATCGTCAGGTATGCTCTTGTACGGGGCATCTCTAATTTATGGATTTTCAGGAAGCACAGACTTTCTCGATATTGCAAATGTAATCAATGAGCAAAAAGATAATTTGTCATTAGGAATATTGATCGGGCTCGTCTTTTTAATATCAGGTCTTGCCTTTAAGGTTTCAGCTGTTCCGTTTCATATGTGGACGCCGGATGTATACGAGGGTGCTCCGACGCCCATAACCGCCTTACTTGCTATTTCCCCAAAAATTGCAGCTCTCTGCTTATTCATTCAAGTTCTAATTGGTCCCTTTTCAGCAATTATTGAACAATGGCAACAAATAATAATATTTATTTCTATCGCCTCTATGACCCTTGGAGCTGTGGCTGCCTTAATGCAGACAAATATAAAGCGTCTTCTCGCTTATAGTTCGATTGGGCATATGGGTTACGCGCTAATTGGTTTAGCTTCGGCAAACGAGGCTGGAATCAGTGGGGTTCTCATTTATTTAGCTATATACTTGTTTATGAATGTGGGAACATTTGGTTGTATTTTGTGCATGCGTAGAAATGGGCAGGCTGTTGAGCAAATTAGCGACTTGGCTGGCGCATCCAAAAGTCATCCGATGATGGCATTTGCTTTATTAGTTTTTATGTTTTCAATGGCAGGCATACCTCCTTTGGCGGGTTTTTTTGGGAAGTGGTTCATATTCCTAGCAGCTATAGAGGCACAACTATATACTCTAGCAATTATTGGTGTTATTAGTAGCGTTGTAGCAGCGTTTTATTATCTACGAATAATAAAGTTTATGTATTTTGATGAGATCGTTGCTCCTTTAGATAAGGGATTAACAAAAAATCTCAGAACCGTTATTTATGGGTCGATGACATTAGTCATAATCTTCTTCTTAGCCCCTGGGACCCTTGTGTCTTCCGCTGCAAAAGCGGCAAAATCATTGATAGGGGTAAATGGCTAAACGAGTATTGACGCATGTCAAAAAAAGCGACCCTCGTAGGTCTCTAAATGACATAAAGTTGCCGGACTTTATTAACGTTATAAAAAAAGAGTCCACCGGTAGCACCAATGAGGACATGGCACTTTTAGCAAAACAAGGAATAGCTCCCTGGACTGTCGTTCAGGCATTAGTTCAAACTTCTGGACGCGGACGTCACGGAAAGTCATGGGATTCTCAAATAGGAAATTTGTTTATGTCATTATTGTTACGGCCCGCCGTAAACAGAGTACGTTGGGGAGAGCTATCCCTTCTGTCAGCCATAACAGTAGCCTCTACATTATCAGACTATATAGATAATCAGATGATCCAAGTGAAATGGCCAAATGATGTATTAATTAACGGAAAGAAAATAGCAGGAATCTTATTAGAGGTTGCTGATTTTTATGTTGAAGAACCATCGGTTATAGTTGGTATTGGCATAAATATTTCTAAGGCACCGGAAAAATTCGAATACCCGGTAACTTGTATAAATGAATATAATAGTGACCACATTTCTGTGGATGACGTCTTGATATCTTTACTGCATCATTTTGTTTGCTGGTTCCATATATGGGAAGATATTGGTTTTGGCGCTATTAAGGATGAATGGATGCGTCGAGCCTTCAAGTTGGACGGAAGTGTGTCGGTAGAAACAAAAAACGGGGTAATGTCTGAATATAAGTTCAGGGGGATCGACATGGAAGGCGCCATGTTACTTGATGATGAAAATGGTAATCGCAGCAGAATCCGAGCAGGGAAAGTGCGTTTTTTATAGTTAAGGAGAGCCAATGCTTCTTGTTATAGACTGTGGAAACACAAACACCGGCTTTGCCGTGTATAAAAATACAAATTGCGTGGGTAGTTGGAGGACCTCAACGAACATAAGCCGGACAGCTGACGAATATGCGGTTTGGCTGACAGAGCTCCTAGCTCTTAGAGGTTTGATGATAAATGATATTGAAGGGATAATTATTGCTAATGTTGTCCCAGAAACGTCGTTCAACTTGATAAATTTATGCGAAAAATATTTCGAAATTAGGCCCATGGTTGTTGGAGAAACAGAAGTTGATTTAGGGATAACAATAGATATAGATGATCCAAAAGAAGTGGGAGCTGATCGTGTCGTAAACGCTGTGGCCGCATTGGATCGTTACAAAGGCTCGCTTATTGTAGTGGATTTTGGTACAGCCACTACATTCGATGTGGTAGACGCTGATGGTACTTATCGTGGTGGGGTGATAGCGCCTGGCATAAACCTCTCACTTGAGGCGCTATACAATGCGGCGGCGCGTCTTCCACGGATCTCTATTTCAGAAACAAAAACTAATGAGTCTTCAATAAAAACCTCAAATGTAATTGGGAAATCAACGAAAGCAGCTATGCATTCAGGTATATTTTGGGGCTATATTGGCTTGATCGAAGGCATCGTGACGCGCATTAAACATGAATTCGTCAAGCCCATGACAGTTGTTGGCACAGGGGGACTTGCAAGTATCTTTTATAATGCCACTGATTCCATCGACCATATAGATGAGGACATCACAAACGCTGGTTTGGTATTGATATACAAAAGAAATCTTCCATGGAAATAGAAGGCATAAATATAAACGATAATGACCTTATTTTTGTGCCGTTAGGCGGTTCAAATGAAATAGGTATGAACATGAATTTATACCATTTTTCAGGAAAATGGATTATTGTTGATCTAGGTATTTCTTTTGGCGATGACACAATGCCTGGCGTTGATGTTTTGGTTCCTGACCCCAGTTTTATTGAAGCCCAGCGCGAAAATTTACTTGGTATAGTGGTGACCCACGGGCATGAAGACCATATAGGTGCAATACCGTATCTTTGGGAAAGGCTTGGCTGTCCAATATTTTCTACCCCCTTCACTGCATCATTAATTAGAAGAAAACTTGTCGAAAAGGGAATACTAGAGAGAGTTAAGCTCGTAGAAATTAATCCTTCCAGCAAATTCAACGTCGGCCCATTTAAATTAGAATTAATTTCACTAACCCACTCAATTCCAGAGCCCAATGGTTTGGTAGTTGAATGCGGTGAGCAGGTTATTTGGCATACAGGAGATTGGAAATTAGACCCAGACCCTCAAGTTGGTCAGCCAGGAGATATGGAAGCACTTAAGCGTCTTGCTTCTCGCGGTGTTACCGCGATGGTATCGGACTCTACAAATGCGCATATGGCGGGAACAACTGGGTCGGAGGGCGCTTTATTAAGCAGTTTGGAGACATTGTTTTCACAGTATCGTAAAAAGATCGGAGTTGCTTGTTTTGCTTCCAACGTTGCAAGACTGAGAAGTATTGCTATGGCAGCGAAGAAAAACGAGCGGCATGTTGCTCTGGTTGGAAGATCTCTCTGGCGTATGTATGAAGTTGCTAAAGAAAATGGTTATCTATTAGATGTTCCAGATTTTATCTCAGAAAAAGATGTTGGATTTTTACCAGATGATAAAGTCGTAATTATTTGCACTGGAAGTCAAGGTGAGCCGCGAGCGGCGCTGAGTAGAATAGCCGATGATAGTCACCCCGAAATAAGCCTGGCTGGTGGTGACGTAGTTATTTTTTCAAGCCGGCAAATACCTGGAAATGAGAAGGCAATAAGCCGAGTTCAAAACAAGTTGCTAGATAGAGGTGTTAAAATAATTACTGAACAAGATCATCATGTTCATGTGTCCGGCCATCCGGCTCATGACGAAGTAGTTTTCATGTACCAAACTATAAAACCAGATATAGCGATACCGGTCCATGGAGAGAAAAAGCACTTGCGTGCAAATGCTTCTATAGCAAAATCATGCCAAATACCGCAGATTCTGATGCCGGATAATGGAAATATTATACGTATTTGCTCTGGAAGAGCGGAGGTGATAGCTGATGTGAAGGCAGATGCGTTGGTTGTTGATGGCAAGCAATTGATACCACTCGCTAGTCAAACGATTAAAGACCGAAATAAGCTCCTGCATAATGGGTCGATTTTTTCGTCTATTGTTCTAGGGAGTAATGGCTCGTGCGATGGACCACCGGTCGTTACT
>NZGS01000106.1 GCA_002690995.1 Rhodospirillaceae bacterium | reverse complement strand
TTTGAATAAGCTATGGGCAGTTTTTTAGGATTAAGATGAATTAGCACTCCAGTGACAATTGCTAAATCGTATTTTTTGGGGGGGGTAAAATCATAGATTGATTCATTTTTAGCATAATTCACAGCGCTGTTGCTGCATAAAATATCATAAGCAGTTTTTGATATTTCCACGCCCGTATATTCTAAAAAAGGAAAGATTTTTTTTAAAGCGAATGCGTTAAGGCCTCTATTGCATCCCAATTCTAGAACTGTACTCAAATTTTCAGCTTTGCTGAGTGATTTTGAAAACATATCGACCTTTGCATTAATGAGTTCTTGCCCTTTATTTCTTTCGATATATTCATCTCCAAAATCACCTTCCCAGAACTTTTCCTGATCATCTCTCATGCTTCGTTACCTCGTAATAGTAAACAATCGTTAATGGAATTCGAACTCAATAAAATTTATTTTAATTGCTCATCAAAAATCTAGCGATTTCTAAATCCAATAAAGTATCTATATCAATTGAGCGTTCTTTTGGCATTAGATAGGGAATGATCGTGTCGGTTCTGTAGGATCTATTCTTCAAAAAACTATCCACGTTGCATATCATAATCGCTCCATTACTTCTGAATGTTTTTGGGCATTCAGTCGATTTGGTGAATTTATATTCTGAATCCGGGAAACAAGGAGATAATTCTTTTTTTTCTGTTATAAGCCATGCATTAAAAGGTGGAAAATCTGTTTCGCAGACACTCAAAACGGTGCAGCCACTATGCTTATCAAATAGCTGATTAGCTTCTATAATGTCGTCTATTTGCACCAAAGGACTTGTGGGCAACAAAATGGTTACTGAGTCTGCTTTTTGAACAACAAAATCAGGAGTTTCAAAAACATGCAACATTACGTCAACTATAGTTGCGGGGTCTACAGATAATTTATTAGGCCTGAGTGATGGAACTACAGCACCAAATATTTTGCTTATCTTAGCAATTTCCGTATCTTCAGTTGAAACGATTACTTCATCAAATATATTACAACTTCTTGCTTTTTGAATAGCGAGCCCAACGAGAGGTGTCCCACCGATTTTCTCTAAATTTTTTTTTGGTAAGCGTGTTGACAGGCCTTTTGCAGGTATCAAACAAATGCTTTTCAATTTATAAGCTCCAAACCATCATTGAGTGCTTTTAGGATATAGTTCTGCGTATCTGTTGTCATTGTTAGAAATAGAGGGATGGATAAACATCGTTCAGAATAATTTTCTGCAGACAAAAACATGTTTTCTCTGAAACCCATTTTGCGGTAAAACGGTTGGAGATGAATAGGTTCATAGTGCACATTCACTCCGATTTTTTGTTCCCTAAGAAATCTAAATATAGCCAGACGATTATTTCGATTATTTTTCGTGTCTGGAATGCATATAACATACAAATGCCACGAAGAGTTATGCTCGATTTTTGTTTCTTGACTTACGTAAGGTGTCCCATCTAAAACTTTAGAGTAATGAGACGCATATGCGCGCCTTTCAGAAATAAATTTGTGTAGTGTTTTTAGTTGGGATAGCCCTAACGCGGCGGCAATGTCAGTCATTCTATAATTGTACCCCAAACCAACTTGCTGATATGACCAGGGGCCTAAATCAGAATTTTTAAAGTCTCGCCTATCTCTGGTGATGCCATGATTTCTAAACAGTTTCATTTTTCCGTCTAAATTTTCATCTTTTGTGACTGCCATTCCCCCTTCGCCTGTCGTAATCATTTTGACAGGATGAAAACTGAAGACTGTTATGTCGCTGTATTTGCAACTCCCCACCATGGTATCATTGTAAGATGCGCCTAAAGCGTGGCTTGCATCTTCGATTACTTTAATTCCATATTTCATGGCAAGTTCATGAATTACTGCCATCTCCGCACTCATTCCAGAAAAATGCACTGGAATAATTATTTTGGGAAGTTTTCCATTATGTTCTGCGGACTCTAATTTGTCTTTTAGGCTTATTGGGCACATATTCCAAGATTTTGGGTCGATATCGACAAAGTCTACTTGCGCTCCGCAAAAAATTGCACAATTCGCGCTTGCGACAAATGAATTTGGCACTGTCCAGAGGATGTCACCTTCTCTTAAACCTAACGCATAACAGGCGGCATGCAATGCAGAGGTTGCACTGTTATATGCCGTACCAAAAAGCTGTTTTCCACAAATCGAAGAGACTTTGTTTTCAAATTTCTCTATCATAGGTCCTTGAGTCAACCAATCACTTTTTAGAACCTCTAAGACTGAATTAATATCCTCGTTTGAGATGATTTGTTTGCTGTAAGGGATCAAGTTGGCACCTAATTGTTTGACAGTGAGACCAATCGGTTGAATTCAGTAGCATCAAGAAAAGAACAATTTGTTCCAGATTGATATTCAAAGCCCTCGGAGACAAGTTTGCCAGTATCACCCTTGTTATCAACTGAATAGTCAATCTCTTCTCTTATCTGAATAGAGGGCTTGATTACGAAATGGTTGTCGTATTCCAGAACAAGGTGACTGTCATCAGAGGAGCACATTACTTCGTGAAGTTTTTCTCCTGGCCTTATGCCAATAATTTTAGTTGGTAAATCAGGACCGAGCGCCTGGGCTACAGTTATCACTTTTACCGACGGGAGCTTTGGAACAAAAATTTCGCCACCTTGCATTCTCCTGAAAGCGTCAATTACAAATTTAACCCCCTGGCGGAGGGTAATTACAAATCTAGTCATTCCAGGGTGAGTTACTGGCAGATGTCCACAGTTTTCTGAGACCAATCTCTGATATAAGGGAACTATGGAACCTCTCGACCCAATAACATTACCATATCTCACTACCGAAAATTTTGTATTTCTCTGCCCTACGATATTGTTTGCTGCTATAAAGAGTTTATCAGAGGCAAGCTTTGTTGCTCCATAAAGATTCACCGGGTTCGCGGCTTTATCAGTTGATAGTGCAATTACAGAGCTTACAGAATTATTTAGTGCTGCTTTGATAACATTTTGAGCACCATCTATGTTTGTTTTAATACACTCTGTTGGGTTATATTCTGAGGCTGGAACTTGTTTCATAGCAGCAGCGTGTACTATTAAGTCGACATCCCTACAGGCTTCGTCTAATCTAGTCTGATCTCGCACGTCACCAATGAAAAACCTCATCGAGGATTGGGTAAACTTTTGTTGCATTTCAGACTGTTTTAATTCGTCACGAGAGAATACAATCAATTTTTTCGGTGAAAATGAACTTTGGATAACGTCAACAAATTTTTGCCCAAAGGAGCCAGTTCCCCCTGTAATCAAAATTGTCTTATCTGCAAATAATTTGTCCATTTTTAATTCATTTCATTGTATTAAAATATTCATTTGTTATGGGTAATTGTGGGTAAGAACCACTATCGACTTAAGTTTCTACTTCCATCTTTAAAATATTATCGCAATGGGTCAGTGCCCTCAAGCGATGTGCTGCAATTATGTTCTTGTATGCTGACTAAAATTTGCTGTTTTTTTGTTATCATACAAAGACAACATCACCGACAGACATAGAGCAAAGAATGACATCATCCCTAAATTTACAAAAAAATCAAATTTGTTTTGGAAATTCACGTGATAATAAGTGCTCGAAAGTAAATTGTCTGCTCTAAATGCCAAATACCTCAAGAGATGCTCCAATTACAATTAACATATGCAGAGCGTAGATGATTTTTTTAGTGTTTTGCGGTGGTGTCGCGAGTTAGGTCATAAGTATTTTGAACATTTACGTGTTCTTATTAAAAACGGCAACTCAGTTGCCTGGCGGTGATCTTATAGAATCTCTAAATTGTCACCGTTAAGTATGTATTTCACCCCGGTATGTTCGCAAATAGCAGTTTTCTTACCTTTCAAAGGAAGGTTGAGTCGTTCCCCATAAGCACTTATCCATCCAATCTGTTTGGCAGGAATTCCAACCATTAAGCTAAAGCGTTTTGTGTCTTTTGTTATTACTGCGCCAGCGCCTATAAAGGAATATTCACCAATGGTGCAACCGCAAACAATCGTTGAATTTGCACCCAAAGATGCTCCTTTCTTTACTAGCGTTGTTTTATATTCATTTTTTCGTTCTACAAAGGCCCGAGGATTACTAACGTTTGTAAAAACGACACTAGGTCCGCAGAAAACACTTTCCTCCAACACAACGCCACTGTAAATGCTTACATTGTTTTGGATTTTTGTGTTATCTCCTATTTCGACTGCATCGGCTATAAAACAATTTTGCCCAAGGGAGACATTCTCTCCAATCTTTGCACCTTTGCATATGTGAGAAAAATGCCAAATTTTACTGCCAGTTCCGATTTCCGCACCGTCATCAATTATCGCTGTCTCATGACTGAAAAATTTCTTCATTTGAGTTTCTTCAGAAGAGGATGAGGGTCTGCTATGCTCTGACACACATCGCATTCACGGATGAATTGAACGGTTTCTATAGCAGCTCGGTTTTCTTCGATGCCAAAGCCCTGACCAGCCACAATATTTCTGTAACTCTCGTTGTGGAGTTCGGTGAAACCATCCGAAAATTCTAATTCTTTCCCTTCAATTTTTATACTTCTGTAGGTAAGTTTCTCACCTTGAACGGCATTGTTTGGCAGTAAAGAGCTATTAATTGACAGGCACCAACGTACTCTGGCGAATTCAAATATACTTGTTCCTATAATAGATTGCGTATCTTTATACTGAACGCTCGTATTCCTTGGGATTCCAAAGACAAAGCTCAGCATATCAAAAAAATGAACACCAATATTGGACGCAACTCCGCCAGATTTATTTTCAATTCCTTTCCAAGATTTTTCATACCATAGCCCTCTGGAAGTGATATAGGTCAGGTCCACTTCAAAAACTTTTGCATTACCTTGTTTTTCAATGAGCGCCTTGAGACTCTTGATTGAAGGATGAAACCTTAATTGTAATATCGAAAAAACCCTTCTATTAGTCTCTTTTTCGTACCTTTTAATCTCTTCTAGTTCAGCAATACTTAAGACCAGAGGTTTTTCGCAAATTACGTCACAGCCCGCGTTGAGGGCTAACTTTATGTGTGTCGAATGAAGATGATTTGGGGAGCATATTGATATAAAATCAAGTGGGTTGCCTTTAAGGTTCTCGTCTTGAATGAAAGATTGAAATTCTTCGAATTCTGTAAAAAATTCACTTTTGGGAAAATAACTATCCAGAATACCAACGGAGTCATTTATGTCTGTAGAAGCTACCAGCACATTACCAGTTTCCTGAATTGCCTTTAAGTGTCTGGGTGCGATATATCCGGCTGTGCCAATTAATCCAAACCGTTTTTGTTTCATAGTCTAAACACTTCAAAACCAGAATTGATGCATGCTTGACGATCGTAGATCGCCTTTAAATCACCAAGGATGGGTGTTTTTCCAACTTTGCATAACTCTTTTAAATCATCTGGGCTTAACTTTTCATATTCGCTGTGTGCAACTGCAACAATAAGTGCGTCGCAAGAGCTCTTGGGTATCTCTTTGACTAACTTAATACCATATGTTTCTCTGACCTCCTGTGAGTTTGCCCAATTATCGCTTGCTACTACGTGAACTCCCCACTCTTGAAATTCTTTGACTAAATCAAAGACTTTTGAATTTCTTATATCTGGACAGTTGTCCTTGAATGTCACACCTAATAAGCCCACTGTAGCATTTGAAGAGTCCATGCCATGATTTGACATTTTCTTCAAAATGCTTCTAGCGGCGTATCTGGCCATGTTATCATTCATGCGTCTGCCCGCAAGAATGATTTGCGGATGATAACCAATTTTTTCAGCCTTATATGTCAAATAATATGGGTCCACACCAATGCAATGACCTCCAACCATCCCTGGTCTAAAAGGCAAAAAATTCCATTTTGTCCCTGCGGCCTTCAATACATCCAACGTGTCAATATTCAAACGGTTAAAAATTACGGACAACTCATTTACAAATGCGATATTAATGTCTCTTTGAGTATTTTCGATGACTTTTGCGGCCTCTGCAACGATAATACTCGGTGCAATCCAAGTGCCTGCTTCTATTATGTCTGAGTATAAATTGTTAATTCTTGTAGTAGTTGCTTCTGAACTGCCGCTCACTATTTTCTGAATTTTTGTTAGTGTGTTTACTTTATCCCCCGGATTTATTCGCTCTGGGCTGTAGCCGCAAAAGAAATCTGAGTTAAACTTTAGTCCGCTAGTACTTTCCAGTATTGGAACGCAAACTTCTTCTGTTGTTCCGGGATATACAGTCGATTCGTAAACTACTACATCATTTGGCTTTAAGTGCCTTGCAATCATTTCTGAGGCTTTTGTTAAAGCCCCAAGGTCTGGCTTGTTCGCATTGTCTACTGGAGTGGGGACGGTAACGATGTAAATACTACACTGATTTAATTTATTCTCGTCACTAGTAAATTCTAGATTTTTGGCTCTGATAAGTGAATTTTTGTCACATTCTCTGGTACGGTCGATGCCAGAAGAGAGTTCCAAAATCCTTTTCTTGTTTGTGTCAAAGCCGATTACTCTCCGTTTTTTGCCAAATTCAACAGCGAGAGGAAGACCTACATAACCTAAGCCAATAATTGCGATAGGTTCTTTATTTATCGGGGAAGTATTCATTTTACCCATCAGACATCCAATTCTAGATTTTTGAGTGTTGCCCCCACTTAAAAATTATTTTTGTGATTTTAATGCAAGCAATCAACTCATCCTTTACTATATTCGAAAGAAAGTATGTCAAACATTAATTTAAATTGCTGGTGTAAGTATGGATAATACTTTAACAAAGCAAGATGTATTGTCATATGATATAAGCAGTTAATATCGTACAAATAAGGGCTAAAATATTAATGACTCGTGAACCAATAGTCATTTCAAAAACCCTTCTTGCTCTTCCCAGGTTTGCCAAGACTTTGATAGTAATAATGGTAGACGCTAGTCTTTGTGTCGTTAGCGTTTGGCTTTCATTTTATTTGCGCTTAGGTGAGTTTGGAACATTCAGCACAAGCCAGCTTACGGTAGTTTTTCTCTCAATATTTCTGGTTCTACCCATATATTTATTCTGTGGCGTTTACCGGTCGATTTTTAGATATGGCGATTCAAATTCCCTTCTCCTTATTATAAGGTCCACTATCATCTATTCGGTTCCCTTTGCTTCCGTTGTTATGTTCATTGGGATAGCTGAAACCCCGAGAACTATAGGAATCATTCAGCCACTTCTATTGTCCTTGTTTGTGTGTTCCGCAAGATTAACGGCAAAACTATGGCTAGGGTCAATGCACATTCACCCAAAATATGAAAAGGGAATCACCACTGCTTTGATTTACGGAGCTGGATCTTCTGGTCAACAATTAGCTTCTGCGATGCATAGCAGTGATGGGATAGATATTTTAGGTTTTTTAGATGACGATGATAGTCTCCAGGGACAATTTATTGGTCAATTAAAGGTGCATGACCCCGATGAACTGGAGACTTTGGTCGCACAATTAAAAATCGATACTATTTTATTAGCCTTACCCCGTATCAACCGCTCTAAAAGAAATGAAATTATTCAGAAACTAAAAAATTTCAAGGTGTCTGTTCGCACGATTCCTAGCTTTGTGGAAATTGCTGGAGGTAATTTTAGTGTATCCGAAGTTGTTGATTTAGAAATTGATGATTTGCTAGGGCGCGATGCAATTACACCAAAACAAGAACTGTTAGAAAAATATTCTACTAATAGTGTTGTTATGGTTACAGGGGCGGGTGGGTCTATTGGCTCAGAGTTATGTAGGCAAATAATTGCCTTAGAACCAAAATGTCTGCTTTTAATAGACCATAGTGAATTTTCTTTATATCACATTCATAGCGAACTAGAGACAATTTCAAAACAATCAAAAATCATTCCTTTGCTCGTGTCTGTTCAGGATAAGTGCAAAATTTCAACAATCATTTCGGCATGGAAACCAAATATTATTTATCACGCCGCTGCTTACAAGCACGTGCCATTGGTTGAACATAATTTTCTTGAGGGTGTAAAGAACAACATTTTTGGAACCTTGAATGTTGTTCAATCTGCAATTGAGCATGGTATTAAAAACTTAGTACTCATAAGCACTGATAAGGCGGTTAGGCCAACTAGCGTGATGGGGGCAAGTAAAAGAATCTCTGAGATGATTTTGCAAGCGCTTTCTAAAGAACAAACAAAATGTAATTTATCGATGGTTCGTTTTGGAAATGTGCTCGGCTCATCGGGTTCAGTCGTACCTAAATTCCGGGAGCAGATAAGAAATGGTGGGCCTTTAACAATTACACATCCTGACATTGAACGCTTTTTTATGACTATTCCAGAGGCCTCTCAATTGGTTATTCAAGCAGGAGCTATGGCTAAGGGAGGTGACGTTTTTGTGTTGGACATGGGCAAGCCGGTAAAAATTATTGAACTTGCCAGAAGAATGATTCAGTTGTCTGGCCTGACTGTGAAGACCGAGTCAAACCCTAATGGCGATATTGAAATTCAGATTGGCTCACTAAGGCCTGGAGAAAAGCTTTTTGAAGAGCTTTTGATCTCAAATGATAGCGAAACCACCTTACATAATAGAATAATTCGGGCCAAAGAGAGTCATTTAGATTGGGAGCGTTTGGTTGATGAGATCAGCCGGCTACAGTCTGCGATTGAAAAAAATGAAGTTGGCCTAGCACGCCGGATAATTTCTGGCCTTGTGCCTGATTTCCAAGTCAAAAACAAAATAGTTGATTATTATTATAATCAGTCATCAAATAATACCTGAGATGATCCATTTTTGTCTTTGTCTAAAATAGACTTATCAGTTGGTCTAGGCTACTTTTTGCGTCCCCATATAGCATTCGTGAATTATCTCTAAAAAACAGAGGGTTCTCAATCCCTGAATAACCGCGTCCTTGACCCCGTTTAGAGATGACAACTTGGCGAGCTTTCCACACTTCCAAAACGGGCATTCCGGCAATTGGGCTATTCGGATCTTCTTGAGCAGCTGGATTTACAATATCATTTGCACCTAGGATTATTACCATATCTGCATCTTGGAAATCATCATTAATTTCATCCATTTCCAGCACAATATCATAAGGTACTTTTGCCTCAGCAAGCAGCACATTCATATGCCCGGGCAGCCGACCAGCAACGGGGTGGATCGCAAAACGCACCTGCTTCCCCATTCCACGTAGGCGGCGGGTCAGCTCGGACACAGCAGACTGGGCCTGTGCCACAGCCATTCCGTAGCCTGGTACGATGATGATGTCATTCGCCTCTTTCAGGTCAGATGAAACTGCGGCGACATCTGTTGCGATCATCTCGCCCTCAACTTCCCTCTGTGGGCCGATTGTTGTCCCCCAGCCACCAAAGATAACGGCGATGAAATTCCGGTTCATCGCCTTACACATAATGTAAGACAGAATCGCCCCTGAGGCCCCAACTAGCGCACCGGTAACAATCAGCAGATCATTACCCAGTAAAAACCCGGTTGCTGCCGCTGCCCAGCCTGAATAGCTGTTCAGCATAGATACAACGACAGGCATATCCGCGCCACCAATGGCAAGAACCATATGCAGACCAAAAACAAGGGCTATCGCTGTCATAACCCATAAGGTCCATGATCCCGCATGGCTCATATACATATAACCCAGATAAATGCTGACCAGAACCATACCCACATTCAGCATATTACGGCCTGGAAGGGTTAGGGGCTTGCCGTCTAGGAGGCCAGACAGTTTACCATAGGCGACAACTGAACCTGTAAAGGTGATAGCACCAATGAACACGCCGACAAATATCTCAACTTCATGGATTATTTTTTCCGCGCCTGCTAACCCCACAGGTGGAAGGATATCTGAATTAATGCCGATAAAAACAGCCGCAAGACCAACAAAGGAGTGCAAGGCAGCAACCAGCTGTGGCATGCCTGTCATTTCAACCCTCATAGCGACAAGGCCGCCAATCACCGCCCCGACAACCAGTAAAGGCAACAAGCTAGATGTAATGGTCACAGCCGGGCTAAGAATTGTTCCGATAACCGCGATCGCCATCCCGACAATGCCGTACCAAACAGCGCGTTTTGCACTTTCTTGGCCAGACAGGCCCCCAAGCGACAGAATAAAGAGAACGCTGGCCGCAATATAAAGAGCTGTGACAATATTCTCACTCAAAATCATTATCTCTTATCCTTATTAGCTCTTCTGGAACATCGCAAGCATGCGGCGGGTCACCATGAAACCGCCAACGATATTGATCGTGGCGATTAGTACAGATATCGCAGCCAAAATGCCTACCAAATTATTAGGCGATCCGAGCTGTAGCAGCGCCCCGATGATGATGATTCCGGAAATTGCATTTGTGACCGCCATCAGCGGCGTGTGCAGTGCATGGCTGACATTCCAGATCACCTGGAAGCCAACAAAACAAGACAGGGCAAAAACAATGAAATGCTGCATGAAGCTGGCTGGGGCATAAGCACCAATCAACAGCATGAACAGGCCGCCAATCGCCAGAAGCCCGGCTTGACGCCGGCCGATGGCGCGTTCTTTTTCCAATTCAAGGGCGGCCTTTTCTTCTGCGGTCAGCTCAATTGGCTTTGGTGTGGCTTCCTGTTTGCTTATTGCCTGAATCTTAGGTGGCGGCGGCGGGAAGGTCACCTTTCCTTGATGACAGACGGTAGCCCCTCGGATAACGTCATCCTCCAGATTGACATTCAGTACACCATCTTTTTCTGGTGTCAGGTCATCCAGCATATGGCGGATATTTGTTGAATAGAGGGTCGATGATTGGGCGGCCATCCGGCTGGGAAAATCGGTATAGCCAACAATTTTCACGCCATTGTCGCTCTCAATGATTTTATCTTTTTCGGTCAGGTCACAATTGCCGCCCTGTTCTGCAGCCAAATCAACCACGACAGATCCTGGCTTCATCAGCTTTACCATTTCTGCTGGCCATAATTTGGGAGCAGGCCGACCCGGAATGAGTGCAGTTGTTATCACGATGTCAATTTCAGGCGCCTGTTCACGGAATAGCTGCATCTCCTTTTCGATGAATTCCGGCGAGGCTGGTTTGGCATAGCCACCTTCGCCTGAACCATCTTCTTCAAATTGAAGCATAAGGAATTCAGCACCCATTGATTCGATCTGTTCTGCAACCTCGGGACGTACGTCAAAGGCCCTGACAATTGCGCCCAGTGACTGGGCTGTGCCAATCGCTGCCAGCCCTGCAACACCTGCGCCAATCACAAGAACTTTTGCAGGAGGCACCTTGCCAGCCGCTGTAATTTGCCCAGTGAAAAAACGGCCAAAATTATTACCTGCTTCAATGACCGCTCGATAGCCGGCTATATTAGCCATAGAAGACAACGCATCCATCTTCTGTGCACGCGAAATACGTGGCACCATATCCATAGCCAGAACCGTTGCACCGGTTTTATTGACTTCTTTTAGCAGCGCCTCATTCTGGGCAGGCCAGAAAAAACTGATCAG
>NZGS01000105.1 GCA_002690995.1 Rhodospirillaceae bacterium | reverse complement strand
TTTTCTACAGTCTGTCATCAAGGAGTTTTCCACATTCATTCAAAAATTTTACTTGACTCTCATTCAGGGTGACTTCAACGGAGACATAAAGATACCTCCAGTCGAGTACGATGCTTTTTACCTATCAAGTATTCATCGACAGCGCTGTTTCAATCACTACGATCAGAAAGAATATGATTTAGATTTTATAGCGCTAACACGTCGTCCCAATGATAAAGGAGAACGACAATATATAAAGATGGTACAAAACGTTTTACGACAAGGACATTCATCGATCGACCGTACCGGAGTAGGTGTGCATACACTCTTTGGTGAAAAAATGGAATTCGACCTAGATTATGGGTTGCCCGTATTGACGAGTAAAAAAATGTTTTTTCGGGGGATTGTCGAGGAACTTTTATGGTTTTTATCGGGTAGTACCGATGTAAATGTTTTGAAAGCAAGAGGTGTCCATATATGGGACGATAACACGAGTCGTACTTTCTTGGATCAAAACGGTTTGTCCCACTATGAAGAAGGCGATGGAGGTCCGATTTATGGGTTCCAGCTTCGTCACTTTGGAGAAAATTATAAGGATTGTCGTACGGTCTATGAAGGTTTTGATCAAATTCGGTATGTCCTATCTTTATTGAAAGATGAACCTTGGAGCCGTCGAATGGTTATTAACCTTTGGGATCCATCGAAATTGAATGAAATGGTACTGCCCCCCTGTCATATGACCTATCACTTTAAAGTTGAGCAGGAGCGCTTGTCGTGCATTTTGTATCAACGCTCCGGTGATTTGGGGCTTGGAGTCCCATTCAATATTGTTAGTGCTTCATTATTTGTGTATATTATGGCATTTTTATCGAAACGGAAACCGGGCCGTCTGATTCATTTTTTGGGTGACGTTCATATTTACCACAATCACGTGGACGCACTTCGGACACAATGTTTAAATTCATTATATTACTTTCCAAAATTGCACATTGAGGATCGTAATCAACAAAATGTAGAGGATTTTCAAGTACAAGATTTTCAATTATGTGGATATCGTAGTTGTTCAAAAATTCCAATGCCCATGGCAGTTTAAAAAATGATTTGTGGTCCCGATCTTTCTGTTTGGAAAATGGTACAGGTTAATACGAAAATTCCAAATGAAGCGATTGCACCCTATCTCGGGTGGTACCCATTTGAGTTAAGTGAGTTTCAAAAATATGCCATGTACGCCATCGTTCATGGTCAGCATTCGTTATCATGCGTTCCAACTGGTTCAGGCAAGACAATGCCTGCCGAATTTGCCATTCGTTTTTTTACGGAGCGTGGAAAACGTGTCATTTATACGTCTCCTATCAAAGCATTATCAAATCAAAAATATTATGAGTTTTCGCGTCAGTTTCCTGACATTTCATTTGGTATCTTGACCGGCGACATGAAAGTGAATCCTGATGCGGACGTGTTGATCATGACAGCAGAAATTCTTCAAAACAAATTGCTATGTCGTCTGCACCAGAGAGAGTATGGTGAATTTGAAATTGACTTTGAAAATGATTTGGGATGTATGATTCATGATGAAATCCATATGATCAATGATAAAGACCGTGGCCACGTTTGGGAAAATATTTTGTTATCGACACCATCTAACATTCCATTTGTCATGTTATCGGCGACGCTGGATCAACCCGAGAAATTCGCTTCATGGATTGAAACAATTCATCCACAAAAAGAGGTATACATTGCTTCCTCTATGCAGCGAGTTGTTCCGTTGCATCATTATGGTTATTTTGTATATCCCCCATCGTTGCAGAAAAAGCTTAATCGGGAAGAATCCAAATTACTTTTGAACGAACATCTGTTTGATCTTATGAATCCTACACAAAAATTTACTTCCAATATGTTGGACAAAATTTCAAAAATCGAAAAGTTATTTTGTAAATATAATATTCGAATCCACAGAAACTTCGTGTTGAATCAGCTCCTTCAAGAAATGTTCCAGCGTCAAATGTTTCCGGCCGTTTGTTTTGTTTTGTCACGAAAAACTATTTTGTCCTGCGCACAAGATGTGACGACTAACATTTTACCCCCCAATACTTTGTGCTCTATTGATCGGGAATGTGAATCGATCTTACGATCCAAGCTAGTGAATGTTCGTGAATTTATAGAATTGGAAGACTATCAGGTGATGCTAGGATTGCTTCGTCGTGGCATTGCGATCCATCACAGTGGAATGATTCCAATATTTCGTGAATTAGTAGAGTTATTATTTGAACGCGGACATATTCAATTGCTTTTTGCAACAGAAACCTTCAGCGTTGGATTGAATATGCCGATTCGATCGACCATCTTTACAAACATGAACAAATTCGATGGTGATCAATTTCGACCTTTTCACTCGTATGAATTTACACAAGCTGCTGGACGTGCAGGAAGGAGAGGAAAAGACACCAAAGGGAATGTTATTCATTTATTAAATCTTTACCGTCCTTTTTCAATAACCACCTTTTATCAGATGCTTCACGGGGAACCACCACAATTGACCAGTCGATTCAAGTACTCCTATCGACTAGTAATGGCGAATGATATAGGCTGGATAGCTGGGCGGTCGTTGAAAAAACAGCATGTTCTCCAAAAAGATCAAATGCTTCAAAATGATTTGAACGGTTTTGAAGAAAAACTGGAAAAAATGGAAGCGCATGTCGCGACGCTGGCCACAACAATGCAGGATTATCTGGAATATGAACGACTTGGGCAAATGAAGTCGAAAAAAAAAAGAAGACATATTCAAGTATTCGAAGAAGAACATCCTACGATTCAAAATGATGTTTTAGTTCGGAAGCGTCTGATGAAGGACCGTCAGCTACAGAATGAAATGGAAGAAAAGAAAAAAATGGAGCTCTCCAAGATGGAAAATAAATTCACCATCCTACGTCAAATGTTACATCAATATGGATTCTTGGAAAATGATATTTGTACGATGAAGGGAAAAATTGCCTCTTCCTTGGAAGAAGTTCCATCATTGGTTCTTGCAACTTTATATGAAAAACTTCGTGATCTATCAATACGTGATTTTCTTCTCTATTTGTCTTGTTTTTCTAATTTTCGTGAACACGAATCAACCTTTGAATCCGGCCATCATTTATCGCCTCTTTTGGAAGAAACGCAAGGATGGATCGAACGTTTTGAATCGTTTGAAATTAGTCACGGAATTGTTACAGGAGAAACGTATTGTTTTCAAGGAAATACCTTGGACATTATGGAAGCATGGATTGATGCGACAAATGAAAAAGACATGGGATACATTTATGCTCTATTGCATGAAAGAAATATTTTTGTGGGGGAGTGGTTAAAACTAATTGTGAAAATCCAACACATTTGTCGCCAATGGGAGAGAATTTGTGAAGAAATTGAGGATGTCCTGTTCTTACAAAAGCTGCAAAGTGCTTCCCCATACCTTTTGAAATCCATTGCAACCACCATTTCTCTTTATGTCTAGATCACTTTTGCAAAAATTGTCGTGATACAACAAACGGTTCCGAAGAGAATAGATCCCCACATTGTATCTATTGTGGCAGTGCGGATCGAATATTTATTGATGGTCGCGTAATTCGTAAAGTTGTAGACAAAATAAATCGCAAAGCCAAGATATAGTCCAACAACAAACGCACGTGCAAGGGTAAACTCTTCATAAAAAGACGTAATGTACAGTGCGGCAGTAAAAGCGAGTACAATCCACGTGAAGATTCCTGTCCAAAGTTTTTTACGGAGGAATGGTCCCTGATTGATTTGTTGGAATTGTGGTCGGTAAATATATTTCAATGAAAACGATTGGAACCATATACTGTCAAGAATAATAAAAAGAATAAGTGATAAGACGAAGCTAAACCAAAATACTTTTTGCATTGTTTTTATTCAATGTTATTTTTTTTTTCTTTGTAAGAAAAGATTCATGACTTCGACTTGTGTGGAATCACATCCCACGGTTGCTAGTCGATTGTTGAACAAACATGGACAAACCAAAAAGTACAAGCTTTCAGTTGCTTCCATGTTTAAGAATGAATCCATGATATTGGATGAATGGTTACAATATTATATAAATCAAGGTGTGGAGCATTTTTATTTAATTGATAATGGAAGAACAGATGATTATAATTCAATACTTTCGAAATATAGAATGTACATTAGCCTTGTCAAAGACGATCAAAGGTACAAGACAAAAACACAAGAAATATTGATCAACAAATATTACCTCGATGAAATCAAAACAAATACCGATTGGATTACTTTCATTGACTGTGATGAATACATATATGCACCAAATCGAAAAGTTTAGTAACGTTCCTTACGGATTTGGACCAGAATCGCAAATACGATCAAATCACTGATGTTTTTGCAGTGTAGAAAATCTTTGGTTCCAACAATCTAGTGAAACAACCATCCTCTATCATCAACTCGTTCACAAAACGAATGGACATATCTACCTTTCAGAAGATGGCTGCCGATGACCGGCTTGGTCATGGAAAATCACTATGTAGAACACGAAATCTAGAGAGAATCGGGGTCCATAAATCTTTTTTTACGGTAGCGAAGAAAACTCTTAATCCGGATGATTCTGTGAATCAGGTTGATAATTTTTTTGAAAAAAAACTATATGTTGATAACTTTATAGTTTGTAATCATTATATTGTAATGTCGAAGGAATATTATAATAATTGCAAGTCAAAAAGAGTTGCCGGAAGTACGAACCGAAAACGTAATGATAGTTATTGGAATAAAATGAATTGCAATGAGAAAACTGATAAGGATTTAATTGATTATTTAGAACAAAATCGTAAAAGTAAAAAATGCTCTGGAAACGTTCATGAATTAAAAAAAAAATAAAAGAAGAATGATTACACATACGATAATGAAATAGACTTTCCAAAAAAGAAACATTGATACCTGTTCAAAATTTTACCAGTAAAACAATCGAACAAGCAATCTCCAGCTATTCACAGCCGAATTTTAAAAAAAAGATATCCGTCTTACTCGACGGCATATGAAAATTTATGTAAAAAAGAAAATAATTTAGTACGAGGTAATGTTAATGTTTTTATCGAAAAATAAATATGTTTTGAAAAATGCTCAAACACTTTACTTTTTCTGGTTTTGTTGGTTTTTTTTTACAACTGTGGTCTAAAGAATTTCTATGTTTTAAACAAAAACTTTTATCACAGGTTGGACATTTTATTATCAAAAGAACCGGTCTATTGCCTTCCGTGCATGTATCGATAAAAGTTCCGTATCATTTTGCAATTCACTAGAGGCATACTTCAGAGCATTTCCATTTTGTTTTGTAGCAGCCAATACGATTTCACGATCGTTTTTCAATTTACTCGAGGCATACTTCAGAGCTTTTCCATTTTGTTTTATAGCAGCCAATACGATTTCACGATTTTTATACAATTTACACGCTTTAGTCCCTAAAGCGTATCCATTCTGCTGCACAGCAGCCAATACGATATCAAAGTCATTTTGCAATTCACGAGGGAACCAACGTAAAGATTCCCCATCTTGTTTCACAGTGGCCAACACTATTTCACGATCATTTTGCAATTCGTCTGAAGCATATAGGAAGGTATCACTTTTTTGTTGCACTGCTGCCAACATGAATTCACGATCGTTTTTACTATCCTGAGAAACAATATGATCACAAGCCCCTGTCAAAGCAGCAACTACAAATTTTTGATAGCAGTCAAGTTGTTCTTTTGTAAAAACCATGCTCTCACATTCCCGGTCAGTCATCGGTTCCATCATGTATTCTTTGGCTTTTGGATTTTTTTCAATAAGCATGTTCATAAACGATCGGTTTCTTCGCAAATCATCTGGAACCAGTTCGAAAAAAGTATCTACAAAAGATTCATCCACAAGGTCATCGTAATCGGAATCATAATCGTAATCAGAATCGTAATCGGAATCGTAATCGGAATCATCCACTTCACTTTCGATATATTCCGAAAAATAAAAGAATTTTTTGCTATCGGTCATCCATGATTCGTCCCCTAAGTGATGGCAAAAAAAATAAATATAAAAGTGTTGAAGAAACACTAATTCGTTTGGTTGAAACACAAGCTTTCTTGGAATGTATTCCAGGATTTCCAATTGTATTTCCGTTGGTAGTGTGGTAAACGCAGTATACATCAGATTTTTGGTTGAGACTGTTTTGCTCACCAAGTTCCTTGTAATTGAATCCATAATTTACTTGACTGATTTGAATTTTGGAAAAAATACAAAACAAAAAAAAATAAGAAAAAATACGAATATAAGTAAATAATATACGTTTCAATTTTTTAATATAATTCTTTAAAAAAATCAATTTTTGCATGTTTTCATCATTTGGTAGTTTCTCTGGTGCAATTTTTTTTTCCATGAAATTTATAATGAATGGTTTAAAAGTGGATAAGTTGTACATCACGATCCTTTTTCAGTTAGTCCGAGGCATAGTCTAAAGCATCCCTATTTTATAATTAATTTTGTGTCGTCGAATGTATACTTTTTCGATCATAGGCTTTTATTACTGATATGCGTTTTTCTCGAAATCTGAACAGAATGTGGCGCGTTATCAAAAATTTTCGCCAGAAAAAAAAGAATAGAATTTGAAAAATAAATTAAAATCACAAAGAATAAAATGCAGAGTATTTGTGGCGATAAAAAATATTTCATGAATAAAAACAAGAAATTGGGACAAGGGGAAGAAGGAGCTATTTACGAAGCGTGTTCTTTTGAAAATTCCCGTCTCGACTGTGATAGAGCTGTAAAAATCTTCCCATTGTATTATAATTCATCATTTGATGAAATCGCAGCAGAATTGAGAATTGGTCCATCCATCTATCTTCGTAAATGTCCGGAAGAAGAGAAAACCTATATTGTATTGGAAAAATTATCAGGAACGTTACAATCCTATTTGAAAAGTAATGTGTTAACGGAAAATGATAAAAAGCAATTGCAATCCTTATTGTTCAAGGCGATAAATGATGGCAAGTTTTTTCACAATGACTTACATAGTGAGAACATTATGTATAAAAAACATGGTTCCAAAAATACATTTTACTTGATTGATTTTTCAATGGCAACATTTATTGGAGATGTCGGAAAACGAAATTTTAAAAGAAAAATACTCCAGAATTCCAAGATTGAGGATTTAGATGGAAGGAAGGATATACAATTATTGACGGAAGAACAGATCCAGTATTTATACAACACCTATTGTCCGCAAGAACAGTACTCCAAAAAGGAAGAAGAAAGAAAAAAAAAGAGAGAACAAGCGATCAGAGCAGCACGAAAAGAAATGGCACATAAACTTGAAAATGCCAAATATCATGGGCGTTAAAAATGTGTATCATAATGGAAAAGTATCGTAAGTATTACAATTTTCACATAACTGAATATTTGTGGTTATGTATCTAATTCCATATGGGTCAAACATTATTTTCATAATTAGCTAATATTTAAATATTTAGTGTACCTGTTTGGAAGTAAAGGGGTTTTGGTTTTTTTGAAAAAAAAAAAGCTCTTTAGAATAAATGAATTTGCAGCAAGACGCCATCGTTCCTTTCCAACATATTGTCTCCGATGTCGTGGGTCTTCGTCTTTTAACACAAAGACGAGTTGGTGAAAATATGTTTATTCGATTAGTTTCGGATCCGACTTTAGCAATTATGGGAAAGAAAATATCCGGTCGGAAACAAAGGACCGAAATGGACTTTGTCCAAAATCAAAATCAGGGGAAAATTTATGTAAATCATGAAATAATGAGTGCCCCAGACGGTGTTTATACCTGGATCTTGTATAAAGTTAACGATAGGAAGAAGGTACTCGTTAGTTGTCCGGTTCAGACGATATTTGAATATACCAACCGCCATACAATTATCAATTATCTTGCTTATGAACATGGCCTCATCAAAAGCGAAAAACTGTCGATGAATATCCAAAGCCCCACCCAAAAGTCGTACATTTATTATGCGGGGGAATTCAAAAAGACTGACAATAAGCTGGAATTTAATTTCCAGTCCGGGACCTATTCCGTTGCAAACAAAAGGAAATTGGGAGATAATCCAAAATTTGGAAAGATATTGGCAGACATTGAGAGTAAATGGTGTAAAAACTTTTTAGAATCTCTAGAAGTGTTTGGTTTCGAGAGATCAAACTTGCATTATGTCGATTATGAGGATAAAAGTAATCCAAACAGTACATTTATAAACTATAAAAACGTTCCATTTATCCCAGACAATTACATAAAATTACAGCCATACATTCAGGGAAGATGGATTTTTGCCAGTACCAAAAAGGACATTGACGCAATCGGAAAAAAGATATCCTTTTTTTCAAGCGCATACATGAACTGGGAAGGTATGATACGGATACCTCAATTTAAAGACGAGAAGAAACCAGAATATAGTGAAGAAATACCCTTTCTTGATCAATTATGATGTGTTTTAAACATTCTCGTCTCCATTGTTTTTTTTTTTTGAACATTTTCAAAAAAAAATTCTTATGCCAACTGTCTAATCATATACCTAAGGCGTCATAATCTCACTGGGAGATACGCTGGCATGGGAGGGGCTTTGCGATCCTTGGTTCTTTCTGTTCGTTGAGAATGGTTTTTGGAACGTTGATGTAGTGAGACTGGATACTGTTGACGTATTACGACTTCCGGAGGCTAACTGTTGTTTGGCAGCAGCCAACGCTTTTCCTCGAGAACTAATTTGGGAACGGAGGGCGTGTAACTGTTGTTGGTCCTTTAACCTTTGTCGTTCACGTTGTAATTTCTGTTTTTGACTTGGGCCTCGAAGAAATTGTAGGATACCGGATCCAGTGTTTTTTGTCTTTTCTGGGACATAGTATGAAGCGCTTTGGTTGAACATTGTACGGTCGGCACTTCCAAAAAATCGATAGCACGCCGTAAATAAGACAACAAAGAGAATTACCAGCAGACAAACATTGATAAGCGTAACAGGAGCTTTTACAATTGCATTAGAAATGTTTTTGTAAACAGATATTGTGTAACACAAAATACCAATTAGCGCGGATACTACGATGAGGAAAGTAAATTCATTGTATAGGTTTTGAAAGATATCACCTTCTTCCACGCGGAAAATTTGTGAACCAGTCAGTACAAAAATGGCCAAGGAAAATGCAGTCAATGAAAAAAATGTGATAAATTCTCGTTCAAGATTTTTAATATTAGTTTGGGTGGAATCTTGATATACTTGTGGACTTTGACCACTCTGAATAAAATCTCGCATAATTTTGACGATTGCATTTAAATTGAGACAACTGAGGACGCCAACAAGAAAGGATACAGCAAACGTCGTGTATAAACGAAATTCATAAAAACTAAATTGTCTACTGGACATTTTATTCTTTCAAAAAAAAAAAAATTATTATAAAATGATAACAACGCAAACCCGTCTATCAATTACTATTGGTCTTTCTGCGTTAATCTGTGCGTTGTGTATTTATAATTTTTGTATCATGTCGAGTGTAGTTAGAGATTATAACGCATCTGGATTAAGTATCGCAGACTATGAATCCGAGAAAGGAATAAAAATGAAAGACGTTTATACGTCGTACATGATATATTTTGGTATTTTTATTATATTTGCTTTGACCATCATCTTTTGCATATCCCAATCGATTGAACTTCAAGATCGCCATTTGCAAATTGTTTTCAACAACACTTCCTTCCTTATCTTTGGATTTGCGTTCCTAATTCTTCTGGGCATGTTTACTACTACCCTTCGAAAGTATAACCAAAAAATCGTGTTCTACATCGATATCGCCATCATTGTTTTGCTTTCCTTGGTATTAACCATGTTTATTTATAATTTGACTAAAAACAGGATTCGCTTAAAAGGCAGCAATAAATATTCATCAAGCAGAGATTACTCTGCCCCTGGAGATTATTCATCTTACGACGATTATTCATCTCGTGGGAATCACTCAGGGTATGCCAGCGCTTTAGATTAGTTCTTCGATGAAGAGGCCACACAGAAATCTTTTGTTTACGAAGGAAGAGAACAATTTTTTATGTTGCAATAAAAAATATAAAAAATTACTTGAAACACAAAACAAGATTAATTAGTGCAAGGACTGCGATGATGGTAAATGTCGTTACATAGGCTGTCGTCCCTAAAAAGAATGAATACGAGAAAGCGGGGACGATAACGTCAGAAATTTTATTATCTTGCACGCGATAAAATACCTGACAGTCAAACTTTCCATTTCCGTAATACTTGCTAACTCGGGTCATATACGTTTGCAGGGTCCCGTTAGAGTCTGTCCATGTGAAGCGTAGCTGACAGGTTTTTACTGGATCTCCTCCACAATATGCGGTTCCAGTGGTGGATTCATACACTGCAAATTGGTAGGATGCTAAGCTCATCAGGACCACCAAGAGGACAAACACCAACACCGAAAATGTTAAAATAAAATAAAACATGGCATTACGATTTTTTTTCATTTATTACATGACAACAAAAAAAATTAAATATATAAATGATCAAAAGTTTTTTCGCGTTCAAAACCTGTCATGAATAAAGATAACATTTTTTGATCCACATGAATAGGCAACTCGAATGGAAAATAACTCTCTGGTAACGAAAACGTTACGGACAACTGATCTTGATTCTTGACAAAGAACATAATCTTACTGACTAATAATTGAACTGCCGTATCCAACATCCGGATCCCTTTGTCATCATTGCACTGCACCTTTCGAATAATTTCTTCTGCAATTTTTTCATTTATCACTACATCTCCATTTTTTAACTTGGCATTTTGTAACTGTTTCGGAAGAATATAATTTTGGATTATTTGTACTTTTTCTGAAATATTGTATCCTTTCACATTAATGTAAAATACTCGATCGGCTAACGCTTTGTTATGCGGCTTTGCATTCATGGAATAAATGAACCAACATGACGACAGATCGAGCTCCAAGTCCGTAAAGTAATTATCCTGAAATTTATGGTTTTGGGAAAAATCAGTCAAATGTAACATGACATTGACAATTTCTTCATTGTTATTGACTTTGTCAAATTCATCAAAGAAGAGAATACCATTTTTAAATTGCATCCGCATAAGAGCTTGTGCAATCACACCGGGCTTGCTCCCGATATAAGTCGATTCATGACCCTTCATGGAATCTGCATGCATTAATCCACCCAGTGCAATATGTTGAAAAGGCAAACCTAATATCCGAGATAGACAAAGTGCCACAGTAGTTTTTCCCACCCCAGGACATCCTACAAGTCCCAAAGAACATCCTTTCATTACTGGATTATGAAAACGGTCATTCAAAAATAGTAAAATCTGTTCTTTCACATTGGTCATTCCATATAATTCTTTATCAAGAAAACACTTGATTTCTTTCAAACGTAATGTAATGTCGTCGGATTTTAATTCCATGAAATTGTTGAATGGTAGCTTCAGTGCATTCATCAACCACGTTTTCTGTTTGTAGTAATCTTCGTCGTGATACTCACAATTTTCCAAGTCCTTGTATTTTTTATATAAAAGGATCCGATCCTCCTCATCACAGGTCAAATGGAGAATTCGTTTTTTTAAATTCATTAACTCATCCATATCCTCCACCTTCTTTTCTAAATGTTGAATCTCCTCTTTTTTGTTACGAAAATATCTAGTTTCCTTTTGCAGGGCAGTAACTCGTTCGTTCAATTCGGTTTTTACTTGCAGTCTTTCTTCCGAATTATAAGCACAGGATTTATAAATATAATACAATTCAAATACATGTAACTTATCTTTCATTTTACAACGTAAGTTCAAGATGGTTTCCATCAACGGTTCCTTACTCTCAAGTTGCTGGAGAACGCGTTTAAATTTCTTTTTCAAAACTGCATCTTTTTCAACGGTCGATGGAATTTCAAATTCATCCTCAATGTCGGATTCGAATATTTCACAGTCCTCTTCATCTTCTTGTTCCACCTCCTGACCATCTTTGCGTTTTTGGAATGTTTTCACCAGACGATTTGCCAAAATTGTCGACAGTTTGCGTTCATTGGAATTATCATCTTCAGATACAGTTTGTTTCGAACGTGTTGAAACCATTTAAGGAATGGCAAGAAAGAAGAAAACAATCAATTTTTCAAATGTTGTTACAGCTATTGTTATTGTTGTCAGAATTCTATCATTTTCTGTTTGGATGGCAATTTTTTTACGATTTATTTATTCAACAGTAATATAAAATGCTTGCCAATTTACATGAAATGTTTTATCAATGGTTTATTCGAAAGCTTTATCTCCGTGACGTATCCCTGTATTTTCCAATAATGTCAAATGCACCCGAATATTTGAATTTTGCGTATCCAGACTTTTCCGTGCAGTACTTTGTTTCGACATTTCGTCCAGGAAAAATTACACTAGAAGGAAAAATACCCAGGTCAAAGCTACATTTTTTCAGTATTACCCTCTATGGGGTCGATGGGCTTCCGATCTACTCCAAGTCGGATGCCGATCTGAGTACATCGTACGTCGAGACAGTTGATCTGGACGTGGTTGCAGCTTTGATTGTTCGTTTTTACCGAAAGGATCCAAAAGAGAGTTTTGAAAACTATCTACCGACACTTTCTGTTGCCAAAAAAGAAGTAACACGGAGCGCACGACTAGCCGCTTCCAAAAAACTAGAAAAGCTCTTATTACCGAAAATTGCAAAACAAAACATTCGTATTGCCGAGATACTGCCCACAGAACCACAATTTTTCAAGCCCAATGACCAAATGCTGAAATCCCTCTTTCCAAATCCTTTTGCACACTATTTAATTGCAAGACCATCCAACCAACAAGGCTACATCGACATCACAACACCTTCTTTTAGTATGGATGATTACCGTTTTGTAGGTTTTATGGTTTCCAATTATTCCACCACCGAGACGGATGATTCAATTTCGTTATCGGGAAATCGAAGATATCGGATTTGGTTTGGAGTCGGTCCGCCTGATAAACACATGAAATACTATTTGCAATGGAAATCCTCAAATGCATTTCCGATTCTTGTTTATCGTGAAGTTCGTATAAAAAAATTAGGCCTTGCAAAACACAAAATCATGCTTGGACCCACACAATTGAAACGGATCATGAACTACCCCGAAATTCATTATTTTAAATAAAATTTTTTGTAGCTCAAATAAATGACTACGGACACCGCTTTTTTGATTGTCCCCTTACATCGCAAGACATTTTTCCCCCAATTCCGGGGAAAATTAACGAAAAAAAGTCTACATGTGTATGTCGAAAAACTAAAATCCATGTTTGATGAAGTTGGGGTCCATGTAAAGGATATTCCAACTGTCATAACACAATTGTACCAACAAAGTTTACGAAAGACAAAAAAGTCCCTGAAAACTGTTACCAGTGATAAAGAAGTGAAACGACTTCACGACGATTTAAAAAAGATGGTCAAATTTATGCGATCCCTAGTATAATCATTTTTCCAGGTCTTGTAGTTATTTTATGGTCACCTTCATATTTATTTACCATAGAAATTTTTGATTTCATTGCAAGAATCGGAATTGCCTGCAATTGAAAACCATTCCAAAAAATAGTTAAAACAAGAAAACAAAAAAGTTGGAAAAGATCGTAAAAGGGCTGCATTTTCGCAACTGTTTTCAATTCCATTCCTACGAATGGAATATTAAAGTGGTCTTTGTCCAAGGAAGCGTTTACTTAGAATTGAATCATTCTTACTTTTGCTTTTGTTCTTGAATCCATCGTTTCACACTTGTTGCGTATCGTTTCTTCTCATAATGGACCTTGTATTGAATATCACCGTGAACGGAGTGGAAGAGAACTTTTTTGGGATCTCCAGGGATTTCCTGAATCAAATACGACATACATTTCTCAAGTAAGGTGTGCTGTGTCCATAAGCAGTCATTTCGAAAAAAGTGAGTTTTACTCTGCTCTCGTGGAACTAACACGGCATCTTCGGGAAGCACCCACGGGTCTGTATTCATGCTCGCTTCCTCCGCAGTCGGCAATGGTGTGTCGCTCTTTTCGATTACATACGCCTGTGAATAAAATTCACCCGCCTCTTCGTAGAAGCCAACGATTTGATGGTGTGGACTCCTGGAGTTTTCGCGAACGATCAGTAAAAGAAGCAGACTTTCTTTCAATGAAGATGGTAAAGCATCCGAATGAGCAACGGTGGAAAAGCCCATCTTATCTACGGTAGATTCTAAAGTATGGGAAAACAGATGACAAACAAGGGAACTTAGGCGTTTCATATTTATCTTATATATTTTTATTTTTTTAAATTGGAAATTTTCCTACGGGCTTTTATTTAAGTTGTCTTAGGAGAAACCTTCGAATATCACGTTTTAAATCATCATCCAAGAGAAAGACGCATACTCCAATAACTACAAAGGATACGTTAATTTTGGCGATATTATCTGCATTAATTACAATACCGCAGTCCGCAATGATATGATTTCCATTGAGAATTAATGCCCTTAGTCCGTCGAGATTGGGGTTGTAGGACTCTACTTTCGTGTACAGTCGATACATGTCATTATTGCATGGTCGGAGAACATCCGGTCGGTAAACCGGTGAAGCTTCACACGAACCGCCTATTTCAAGAGTACGATATTCGTTGTCATTACAAATGTCAAACGTCACATCCAAACCACCGCTATCTCCTTTGGAAACCTGAACATTATCAACGTTTACATTCCGTGGTTGTTGTGAAAGAGATAATCCCAGGTCGGGGACTTTTTTGTCATTGGATGTCAAATAGACGAATGTTTTTTGCGAGGAGCTGTTTCCCCGAATGAAATAACCATTCGAGAGGCATCGTGTCAGCTGAGCAACACCATTCACCGTCATAAAGTGATCTTTTTCCATCACACACTTTACCATTTCAACATGAAGCAATTTCCCCTTCATTTTTTTTTTCAATTGTGGCAATATGATCGTGACTATCAAAGAGGGGCGTCCCATGAGGATCAAAAATTTCAAGTCCAATTTCATGCACCGCTCCATGTATGACAAGGTCACCAAAAGCGTCAGCATGTGTTGCCTGATTTTGAAGTCGTTCAATACAATCGAGGAAGAAAGCTTCTTTAACTAAAATTGCATTCGCTAGGTCTCGTTTCACGTTTTTCATGATTCTATAGGAATACAAGAAAAGAAAAAAATGACATTTTATTTTTTTTCGCAATTTCTTTTGAAGTTCTGAAATTTGCATAATGTTTTTTTACACATTTTTCAATTATCCGTGAAAAAAATTTTCTTTTTGTTTTTTTTGTGTATATAATTATAAAAGGGAAACAATGACATTTTATTTTTTACGCAATTTTTTTCGAAATTTGGTGCTTACAAAAGCTGAAAAAGATGAATCTTTTACCCTGGAGGGATCAGCTACGGAAAATTTAAATATGACTGTACAACTAAATAATGAAAATTACCAATGGAAAAAGCTCAACAATGGAAAATTTAGTTTGATCGTGAAAAGCAATCAGTTTACAGGATTTAAAATTGAATCACCTCCATTGACCGATGTTCTAATCATCCAGTTAGTAACGGGCAGCATCACATATACACAAAAACCGAACGCAACCTATGATCAGGAGACCAAATTTATCTCACCCGGACCAGGGATTTTCTTGGATAGAAATTTTCCAGAACATGCAACAACAAATCCTTATTATACGTGGCAGCGAAAAGGTGGCGCGAACGGGTTAAAATTTGATTTGATTACAGTCTATGATACGAGATTGGTAAACGTCGGGATTGCCTCGAAGGAAGCCACTACCTATACTTACTCCGCACAGGTTTCCAACCAGGTACCAGTTGAAGAATCATTTGTCCTACGTGCGCTGAACCTATCGATATCGAAACCATCTTATAGTATTAGTAAAATTCGTAATATTGATGTCGACACGATGAACTTTGTTACATATCCCTATTCGGATGGAACTACGGTAGGATATGAATACCAAAGCAACGTACTCTCAATTTACAGTACGGCGTATAAAACTTTCCGGTTTTTGGGAGGGCCGGCAACTGTTTCTGTCAAGGCCCCATCATCTGATTTCACCTATACGATTCTTGATGAGAATGGAAACAAAAGTGAATATACCGGTTCACAGGATATCACCATTAGCAATTAATTTGTACAATCGTTTTTCATTTTTAACGGAAAATGAAACATCAAAAACATTCAAATGTAGAAAAAAAGACTGTCCTTGACAATAAAGGTTTTGTTTGGAAAATGGTACTATTCAAGTTACTTAGTTCGATGTCAATGTCCGACACCTGTTTTGCACGCCAGCGATATCCATCTGCAAATTAAGAAATCAGATTTTTTAATGAGATAATTGACGAATTTATAACCCTCAATATTTTTTTCCCGAAAAAGTAATATTTATCTTTAAATTCACTAAAATTTAAAAAAAAAATATATGCGTTAAAATAAAAAATGGTTGAATATGAGGAACTCAGATTAAACACTGCAAATAGTGGCCAATCGACAACTGTTACAACACCTCTTGTGGTAACGGATAATGGTGGCCTAGAGGGAATGGTAGACTTGACTGAAGGTGGTGAGTTACAAGAAGGTATTATATTGCAACAGACGTTTACGTTGGAGCAAGATACATCAGTTTTTGCGGATGTCCGGTTTGCTCCGCGTGGCAAAATGAAGTTCACCAGCGGTTCTGGGACAACATTGCCCATTTTTGCTATGGTACTTGGGGAGCGGACCATAAAATCATTTCAAAGATATGACTCGAACAATGCAAACATTTATCCAGTAATAATAACATTAGCTGACGATTCCCAATTGGATAGTTCAGACATCCTACTGACCTCATGGTCGACCTCCAATAACGTTAACAAAGAGGTCGTGGTGTCAAATCAGTGGTTTCCTGCTGGGACAGTCATTACTATTGCCTATGAACTCACAGACATTCGAGCCTATCTACAGGTTTATGGTCGCTGGTTTAATAGGGAAGGTTTTCAAGTTTATTTCAATCCATCGGACACATTGACTGTTGAAGGCATTCCTATGAGGGGATTTTTCTTAGATTCTACAGTCAATAATAACGTAGATTTATTGAAAGGAAGCGTTGTGAAGGACTGCGATTGCAGCAGGATGACCATGGACGGGGCTGATCTTTCCGGTTGTCGGTTTATGAATTGTGACATGAACCACGCGTTTCTCAAGAATATTGTTACTGACGCAACCACGGAATTCGACGAGGAATCATTAAGCGGTCTACAGTTGAATATTTCTGGTGCAGACATCAAAATACCCGAGGCATATCAAGTGGTAGAAGGATATGTATGTGGCCCCAGAGCAAATCTTTCGAATCTTGGCGACCTTCTCCTGGATGCGGCTCTTGATATTGACCTAGCAGGGGCCCAAGCCATAGGAACCAATCTCAGCTCCCTCGACCCACGCAAACAATCGAATTCTCTGAACATGACTTCATACTATGAAGCGCAAACAATACCTGCGGACAATAAATTTTATGGTCTTTGGGATAGCTACGGCAAAATATCAGGGGATGGTAATTCCTTATTTATCATGGACCCGGATGGACAGTTGAATGTCTTTGTCCGACCAGATAATGAATCGGAATACTCGTATGATTCAACAGTCCCAATTGGCGCTTCAGACGAAAAAGGATTTTGGAGATCATCGACGGATGGTACGGTGGTCGGTGCTGCAACCTCGAAAGATAAAACGAAGTTGTTACTGTGGGAAAAAACGAAAACAGGCTGGGCAGCGAATATGGATTTCCAAAACACAATACAGTCGTTGTACGAAAATGTAAATGAGGAAAACTTGTCTTTATCTGCGATTCCTAGTCCAAGTGGTGACAAAATTTTGGTTTTACAACAGGATGACGTAGATGTTGAAGGCCGGAAAATCTTATTATTTAATAGAAGTAATGGGTTCACCGAACCACTGGATGAGGTTGTAACTTATCAAACCACTTATGCCAACTATAGTTATCGAGTTTTAGATGATTTGATGGTCATATCAACAGTTGATGCGAAGACTCCAAAATTCACCGGCCTTGTCGATATCTACAAGATTACGGAAAACAAAATCACACTAGTTAACACAATACCTCACAGGCAGGTAGACACCGCCTTTGGGATAGATGTCCAGCTTTCAGAAGATGGAACAAAAATGCTTGTTAGGGATTATTTTGCAGACACGCTCGGAGAAAATAGCGGACGTCTTGATTTTTTCGAGACAACAGATGGGTGGCAATCCTACACCGAAATCAGAAACCTATTTGGTTATCGTGCAGAAAATGGTTTGGGTGTGAAGAATCGAGTATTTTCTTTCAGTGGTGATGGGAAAGTAATCGTAATCGGTGGAACCAATATAGGATCATCGATTCCGGACCTTCCGCTGACGAGACTAGAGCACATCGATGGTAAATGGACCGTAACCAATACTATCCGTCCAACTCCTCGGTTGGATTTGGATGGGAACAGCATTGCATTTGATAATATAATGGCTTTAGATCCAAGTGCTGATACGTTAATTCTCAGTTACGAAGATAATGTCCATGTAGTCCACAAATACGGTTTGGATGCGATACTATCGCCTGAACAGCACATCACTGCTAATGGGTTCTTGGTCTCCTCAGGTGACCTCTCGGACAAATTCGAAGCATCAAACTACGCCGCCTTTTTGTCTTCGGAAAACAAACTAAACGAAGCGTTCTTAAAGGATGCCGCCGACTTGAGACCAGCGAAACCAGTGGTGTTTCCAAGTGGGTTCCTTGGTCCGATATCTTCCTTAACACTATCTCCTACTGTCCAAGTCATCACGGAAAGTCATGGACCCATACAATGGATGGATGACTTGTATGACGGATATATTATTTTGGCACCAGGAGAAAGTTTTCAATTTCTAAATATTCCGACATCATTGAGACGAAGGGAAGATGGTGTCTATGAGATTTACGAGGATGGTGTGTTCCAACAAGTTTTCTCCGAAGGTCAATTATATACGAACAACGTCCTCGATATGCTTTTTGGAAGTATCATCGTGATTTCCAAAGTTAGCCTGCGCGACATTTGTTTTGCCAAAGGATCTATCGTAGAAACTGATCAAGGTCCAACTCGTATTGAACGCATCCGCCCATGGTATCATACCATTCGGGGTGAAATCATCGAGAAGGTAGTCAAATCACGTTGTGTTTTCCCATCAGTAATCGAAATCCAAAAGGATGCATTATTGCAATCGGTTCCCAATCGTTTGACGGTAGTAACACCAAATCATAAAGTTGAATACAAAGGAAATATGTTACAGGCGGGCTTACTCCGTCATTTACCCGGTGTGCAGTTAATTGACAGTCATCAACGTCACATGTATAATATTTTCTTGAAGGACTATTCATTCATGAAAGTAAATAATTTGAAAGCGGAAACGCTGCACCCGGATAGTTTTTACAGTTTGGAAAACCCCATCGTGTAAAGGAAGAAAAGGGAATTCTTTTTTTTTTCGCATTTCGGAAAAAAAAAAATCATGCGGGAGGTTTTCTTAGTATTTGGTCCCACGGCTTTGCAAAATTGCATGAGCGCCGCGATTTTTCGTTTTTGAAATTTGTTTCGAATGGATAAAATTTGGGGAAGGATTATTATTGGAAGAAACATTTTGCGGTTTTGGATCGAAAGCACCAAAATGTGCCCGCTTTGTCAACTCAAGAGTTGTATCCTGGACAGTATAGGGTGAAATGGGTGGTTTCATTTTCGTTGGTACAGTCGATGTATCGTAAATGCTGACAGTGCGTTTTCTTTGTGTCGGGCCGTTTCCTAACCAATTATGTTTTTCTTGACCGGTCTTGTGTGTAAATGCTTCCGATGTAACTTGATTTTTGACTGGTATTTTGCTGACATCAACTTGGCTAAATGGACTTTTTTCTGCATGGCCCTGTTTTTTGGTTTCATAGGAATACTGCAATGGATCCTCGTGGATGGGCAACGAGAGCGGGATGGCGTTGTCATGTGGATGTACAAATTTCGGTTTTGTGGGATTGATTTCCATGTTGGTGCTAAGCTTCGGATTAACTTTAATCGTGTCCGCATTAAAAGACATGGCATATCGATCACTTTTCTTTGACATGTGAACACCGTCCAATGATTGTGGAATCTCTTGGATGTTCTTTTTGGTGTCTATACCTTGTGATGGCGTTTCAACTTTATAGACGGGAAGGGTGGCAGCGGCAGAGTGTATTTTAGGGTTCTGTCCTTCTGGACGCAATTTGGTAGAATGAATTGTTTTTGAATGTTGCGTGGAGCCCTTTGCAGTTTTCACATGCGATTTTCGAATATTATGTTTTAAATGCGGGGAAACATTTTTTTCCGTGGAGCCTTCTCTCGTGGCTAATCCTTTTTTCTTACCAGCAATCGTGTGAAATGTTTTTTCGTGATGAATAAATTTTGGATCATGTTTATCAATCATGTCAATGGCGTTGGCAACATTTTGTTGGGAAAGGGCAGTGGTAGTGGCGGGTTGTATTAGATCTGCGTGAACCTCTTTCTTATCTGCCTCTTCATTTGGATTAATAGGAAAGTGACGTATGTAGGTTTTCTGCGTCGCAGCTGTCGTTTCATTTGCTGTCACGCGTATGGCTTTTTTGCTGGGTGCACATTTCATTTGATCGTAGACGGCTGGCGCCGATACACTTGTGGTCGCATAAAACCAATCACGTGGTTGTCGAGAAAGGGGAACCAGATCTTCTTGACGCAGCACTGGTGGACGAAAAACCTCTGAGCGGTACGGTAGAATTGTTCCCCCATGACCAGACCTTTTTGACCGTGCGGATTGCTGTGAATTTCCATAATTATTATAGCTTACACTGACCATTGGATTGACACCACGAGGATAAACATTGATACATTCTTGAATACGATCTCCTGAATCTTCCTGTGCCATTAAAATTTGATTATTATCACCCACGCGATCTTTTTTTTTGGTGTAAAGGCTTTTCGGGGGATCTTTTAAAATATTCATATTGCTCCCCCAATCTTCCACACTAGGGAGTGTAACTTTTCGTGATGTTGTTAAACAGTCAAGAGATATACCACCAGCAGACATTATGATATTTGTATTAATGAAAAATAATTATTAAATAAAAATAACGAAAAAATTATTGTATTAAAGAAAATAATCATTTCATAAAAGGATGTCTCAATATATCGTATTAAGTAGTGCTTACCGTGACCGTTTACTCTATCCTAACCCAGCAGATTACAGTATTCCATATGGTGTTATTAACAATCCCAATGAAAATTATTTTAATGCACTTCGTACTACAAATCCAATTGCATTCGGAATGCCCCTTTTTAATTCATGTTGGATGAACTGGGACGACGATAATTTGAATCAGGATCAAAATGATTTTACCTTTCCAACATCCATTATTGCTGGAAATGCTCAAAAACCCATCTTGGATTCAACAACCCTCAATACATTATTGAAAATAAACGTAAAGCGTAATTTAAAATACTATACTTCACAGCCCCTGGCAGCGTGTTTTAATATCTTACGCAATTACTACTTACGGACATTTGATAATGATGATGGTTCATCCTATCAACGAAAAATTTTGGCCTTTAATCCAATTACCTCTGAAGTGACACTAGAGTATCCGATTCCGAACTTTGAGGCCAACATGGCGTGCGAAATTGTAAATCCCCTTGAAATATTTGCCGGAGATTCGGGGAATAATGCTCTTGAAAAAACAATATTTTTTGGCGGTGAGTTCGATCGCGTCGATCTGGTAAAGGCGCCCAAACCTGTACTTTACGCATACAATGTCAATCAAAATGAAGTGGAAGAAATTATCGATTATCAGTTTGCAACTGGGATTGCACTGCTTCGCAAACCATATTCTTCAGACTATCCGACTATGGTAACCGATCAATACTTATGTCTCGGTCCTTCCAAACCCATATTGAAAGGAAAATTATGTCTTCTTTCTAATCAACGATATTATCAGACAGTGCCGAATTCATGGAGATGGATTGATCGCGGTGAGGGTTATCGGCAAGGGAAAACCGTGATTCTACGGGCAGAGGACGAAGACGACAAAGATTTGGATTATTTTCATTTATTTTCTATCGGAAGCAAAAAGGATGGATCCATTGAAGAGTTAAACCTCATCGATCCACGTGCACAACCATCGCGCTTAAATGTGCTTTATTCAGTCATACTTGTAGAGGACGGGGTACAAATTGAACCGCTTCGGAGGGCAACCGTTCGCATTGCCACGCGGTCCAATTTATTTTGTATTGAGTCGAATAATGATTTAGGCGCTGTCTATTTTGGAAATTATTTTTTCCCAATTATCTTGTCTCCACAATACGTTTACGACGGGACTTCCATTATTTTACAACCAAATAACACAATTAATCCGGAGTGCACAAACGAACCCACCACCATCTTGGCCTCGCAAGACATTCGTGGGGTCATGGGTATACAGAAGATCATACAATACAAAGACAACAAGCAATTCATCATAACACAACAATATCTGGACCTTGCAAAATTGGATTTTTTAGCAGACAATGAAAATGAAGTCCCCGATTACATGAATGGATTAAATAATTTTCTAATCCTTTCCTTTTCAGAAGAGGGAGTATCACCATTGAACTTTGGAGGATCCACGTTGACCAACTCGCAAATGCAATGTTATTCGATGGAAATTATTAGTTTGATCTTACCGAACAGAATACTTTCCGTTGGTGACGGTGAGCTGACAAGTGCCTTCCCATATATTTTTGTGGAAATCGAAAACGAATCGATGCCTTCGGGGGGGAACTACCATAAAATCGTGTCAAACAATCCACTTAGTACAAAAGCTAGTTTCATATGTTCCATGTGTGATTTATCCAATCCAACGACCTCTCCTTTTTTAAAAATAAATTCAGACGGGGCAAAACAAATTACGAAATTTTCCCCATATGACAACTTGCGTGTTCGCATCTATCTGCCAAATGGGACAACCTTTGAAACAAATGAAAAAGACTACTATGTTCCTGGACCCCCAAACGCGTCCCTACAAATCACATTAGTCCTACAAGTTAACAAACTATGACCTGTCCGAATCAGTTCATATTCACAAAAAATCGGGTTCTTGCTACATTCCTCCACAATTACAGATGGAACACGAAATTTCAAGGAACGTGCTCCCCATTCTGAATGGATTTTGTGTAAATTATCGACACCATAGGCATGCAAGTCATCCGTCAAGAATGGATTGTCAAAATGAACAAAATCATGATGAAAATGTGGCACATCCAGGAAACCGTACAAACGTTTAAACGTTTCTTCTGGATGGGAGAGAAGAGAATCGTAATCGCACAAGAACAGATTGTCGGGGAAGGCCTTGACAGCGCCCATAAAACTTTGTAACGAAGCTGCAACAACACCATTTCCAAGGAGATGTTTACAGCGGGACAGATCATCCGGAAATACTAAATCTCCATCCAGAATATTGGTTTCCGCATCTTCGAGAATGTGAAGAAAGGAATTTAATATTTCAGGCAAAGAACGAATGGGGCAAATTATTTTGGGATTGGGTGTAACATGCGCTCGAAGGAATTGAATATGACTTGTCCATTCTCGATTTTTGTCGATACAAATCATTTCAACAATTTCGGAATAGAACGAATCCAGGATAGAGGATCGTACGTTGTTGAGTTCGTCATCATAAGAAAATGCCTTGTTCGTCTCATGTCCGCGAAATGTGTCTACCATCTCCATGAGATTTAAAACAGGACTGTTCGGACCAGCATGGATATTTGGATTTTGATTTAAAATTGTAGTCAATAAAGTAGATCCTGAACGAGGGAGTCCGGCAATAAAGAAGAAAACTTTTGGAGACATGAATTTTTATCGAAATCAACAGAACATTAAATCAATTCGTTATTGTCGCGCGATCCAAAAGCCATTGTAACAAAATTATATCGTCGTTTACAACAAACATGAGAGGAAAAAGGTAAAACAGCAGTGAAATCGGATAAACACGTGCCATCAACTGCAACTGTACGAACCAGTTTACCAATGTCGTTGTGAGGAAGGTCCAAAATGCCACGGTGTAGGTACGATAGGAAAGGTCATAAACATGCCGTAATGCCAAGAGGAGGTTTATATAAAATGCGGCGGAACTAAACATGGCATATAACATAATCAATCGACAAACGGACGAATTACTGTAATCGTCAAAATAGTTTTGCACAAAAAATAAAACAACACAAACATGATGAAACATTGTTGTTCTGCTCATGGCTTGGTTATAAAAGACGGATGTAAAGTCAAGTGCGGCATAAAGCGCCCCTAAATTTTTTACATAAAGTACCTCCCTGGGACTCCACTCCGGCGCCATCAAAAAAGGTAACGTACGGAAAGATAATACACACAAAATCAAAAGAAAATGGGCTTTCACGATATTTGTAACGATATAAGACTGTTTATGAAATGGTAATGTTCGGAACGCATCGATCGGAAAAAATTCGTACTCCGAAAAATGATAAAAGAACCATACGGAACCAACATAGAGCATAAAATTTAGCAGCGGATCCAGATCAAATCGTAAGATCGATGCAAATACAACATAAGAAAGAGAATACGAAAAAAATTTCATTTTATAAAAAACTGAATGATTCATTTAAACCATTATTCCGAATGAAAAAAAAAAACAATTGGATAAATTGTTTTTTCTACAATAAAAAAAAATGAAAATTATGACATTCGTGAAATATCTACTTTGTTGTAAATGTCGGAATGACAAACAACCAAAGTGTGACGAAAACGATGGAATTCCTTGCGAATGTAATACAAAAGCCGTATCCGTGGTGGATGGCATGGTAGAAATTGCGCTGGAATAATGCTATACGGTAAAAATCTTCTTATACTTTTAGTAACAGATTATAATAGAGTTTCATTATTTACCTTTCTAACAGTATTTCTTTCAAATATGACGGGAATAAATTTTCGTACTCCAAGTTCTGTCGCTTATTGAATCATAAAATTTAAAGAATGCGATTGAATTGGAGAAAAAGCCAACCCTATATCTACACTATTTTTTTTGAATTTAAATCGTTTTACAGCTTGGAACACGATTCCTGCTTTGGTAATTTTTTTTATTTGTACTATCCATTCTCGTGCCTCGTTAATAACATTAAACTTATCATTCTCTTTCAGTTTTATTACCTTTGTTACGAAGGCTGGTTGCCTTCTATACAAATTCCCAACCAAATCATCCGACTGCTTTTGTGGATAGAACACTCTGAAATTATTCATTCCCAATTATAGTAATCAGATTTATGAAATACACAAAATAATTTCGAAAAAAGTATAAAAAATGAAAACAACTCCAAAATGACTTTTTCTAGCAGACGATATGAAATTGCAAACAAATGATTATCAATGTGCGCCTATTGCTCTGGCAAATGCATATATCTATTTAAAGAAAAAACATCCTCCGATTTCAACACGTCGAATAGCGCATGAATGTTCTACGACGGAATCAGGGACGGATCGTTGGAATCTCGCCAATACTACTTTGTTCCTGTTAGGCAAACCAACTTACAACACTACAAAGATTCTTGCAATGAAGGCATTCATTCTTTTGTATTCATTTGATCGATCAAGTGCGCATTATGTTTTTGTGATTAGCCTTGACGGTGAAAATTATAAAATATTCAACTACTATGATGTTGAAAAACAAATGTATACCCACACCACAATGAATCGAGCAAATTTTTTTCAAAACATATTATGCGCGAATCCGAAAATATCCAATTTGGATTTTCCTTTAGCGTGGACAGTGGATCGAATTGTTCAGTCATGAATAGCCTTTGACAATTTAAAACAAAAAAAAAATATTTTTTCATAGATAGAAAGCATGAATCAATTTGCTTACGGAATATTACCATCAAACATTGGGTACGCGCGTGTACACCCGTTACCGGTATCGATATCGAATGCAATACGAAACCTCCTTTTGACAAAAGTAGACAAATCACCAGACAACCCACCGGATGAAGATGTAAAAGAGATTACTGACGGTGCATCCTTCGTGTATGAACCGCCTTTTGACGACATAAAAGAGGATCCGGTCATTGACACTTTCATAATTCGTTTCGAAGACGATGACACTTGTTCCTCGGGAGAAATGACTTTTGAGACGACAAACATGTCGACAGCCGGTCCTGCGGTCTATAAAACGAAGATAACATATAATGATACAAAAATCTTGACGGTAAATAGTGAGGATGTCGCACAATTTTCTCTTCCAACGACTGTAAATCTCGATTCTTGTGATTATCAAATCGTGATTCAACCGGAATTCACCAATGCTCCAAAATACCGTATCCGCTTGACATTTAATCGAAAGCTCTAATGGTGTTAATCCGCAACTGTAATGCATCATAAATGGCGCATCGGACCAAATCTTTTTAAAAAACTGTTTTTTAACAGTTTTTTGGAGGGAAAAAGGAATTTCCCGTAATGTAGAAAGTATGAATCAAGTAGCTCACCTAATCTCAGCATATGGGACGTCCTACGGGAAAAACAGGTGGGGTATGCTTTTCAGATATGGCAGGTTGTCCAAATTACAAAATCGAAGTTACAATGATTTATATAATACCTAGAAAACCCCTCGAACCGAAGAGGCATTAATTCTTGACAGACATTCTTGGCCGATTTGGATGGTGTTAAAAAAGTTCTATTACGCTTCAAAAGAAAAAGATGGTCAATAAAAAAAAAAAAAAAAAAATTTTTGGTTAATTAAAAATGAACTCGAAAAATTTAATTATTCTTTGTTTGGTTGCAGTTGTTTCAACAATCTGCTATCAAGTTGCGAGTGGAAATTCACAGGTAATTGAAAATTTTTGGAATACCGGTATGGGCTTTATGGCAAAACCCGAAATAACGCAAAATGGATACGCCAATCCCGAATTTGTCAACAATACCCCAATTTTAGGTTATAATACGAATCCAGTCATAAATACAAATGTTTTGACACCAAAAGAAATTTCGGCATTACCACAACCAAGGGAAAACTATAACTCTAGGACGGAGATCCGAAACAACGTGCCGGTCTATGAAGTTCCTGGAACAAAGCAATCCTATTTACCGCCACGTATCAATCCAAACGGGTTGGGTTCTTATGTAAATTATAAAATCCCAAATGTAAATGAATTGGCTAGTAATCCTGCTGATCCTTTATCCGTTGCCGGAGGTGTATTACCACGAGAGGATTTTGTTGGGGAAACACCCACCGAAACACAAGAACAAGTCAAAGCACTTCGTGGACAAGGAAGCCTCGTCTTCAATGAACTTCCTGTCTCTCCCATGACAAATTCCCTCGGAACAGAGACCGATAATGAATTTTTTGTAAATTCTGAACGTCTTATTTTCGCCTTGAAAAAGGACCGAAACACCGGTAACGGCTGTATGATCCGCGGTGATTTGGGAATTATTCCTAACAATGGTCAATGGTTCCAAGTCCCAGCAAACCCTGCCACCTTGACTCAAGGTGCCTTAATGGCAATTGCTGGTCCAACCAATGTCACAGCCCAACAAGCTGCAGAATTATCCATGAGAGCCACAGCAGGTACCGATAATACCTATGGTGGTGGAACACTCGCCGTTCCTCCAAATACATTTGTCAGTAATCTTGAAAATATGAATACCATCAATATGGGAAACAAGATTGACTTGAAGACATCGTTCAAAGGGCCCAGTCCGCTTGTACAAACAACTGCATTTCCTTAACGTATTTTCAGATTTTTTCCAATGAGTAGCACTTTTTAATTTATTGACATTTGAAAAGAAATAATTCAACATGTCGAAAAATGTCATCGCATAACAGATTTGCTATGCGATCATCGTCTCGAAGTATTTGAACAGCTTTCTTCATTTGTAAATGTTTTTTGTACTTTTTAATAAAAATCCGAAGAGCATATTCCACTCTATGACCGTGACCCTACTCCGGACAGTAAGAGGGACACGTGTTTCTAATCTGTAGATTTCCACAAGAATTCATTAATCTCCAATCCTCTAATTGTCCCCTTTCATCATGCCACAATTTCCTGTATCACCACCAAGATCCGTCGGTTCAATAAATAAAGATGCAGCACTGGCTAGCTCTGTAACGCCAATAACACTTGAATAATAATCCAAATAGATGGATTTTTCTGTAGGGTCTTTCAGAAGCAAAACCGTTGGTGTTAATTTAAATTCACGGGAGAGATTATCCTGACATTTGCATCCTTCGCACTTCGGGATGAAGAAGTCATCGGGAGCAGTATCGATATCAAAAAACGTACTGTAGTTAGACGGGTCGAATGGTTTACCGACAGTCCTAAAACCTGTCGATTCCTGTCTTTCATTTTTGTTTTTTTTTGTTAGTCGGAGGTAACGGAAGTGAGAATCAATATTGAATCTTGTTCTTACCATTTTATTTACTAATGGTAAAAAAAATATATCAATATTTCAGTTCTTTTACCATGAGTAATCGATTTGAAAACCAAGACGGTTAAAAAATTTAAAATATCATTTCTTAAATTAAATGACCACTGAATCTATTATCGGGTATACCGCTGCAGGACTTACCATGATTGCGTTTCTTCCTACTATTTATGATATTTATAAGAAGGGTACTGCAAGACATGTTTGTATCTATAGTACGACCTTATATTTGGTAAGTTTAATTTTATGGGTAATTTATGGCTATCTCATTGAAGCATGGCCTTTATTGATTCAATGTGCGTTTAGTGGAGTTGTTCAATTTGTCATTCTAGTTTTAATTCTGTGCAGTATCCGCAAGTGGTGGAAGAAACCTGTGGTACTAAAAAACTAAGAAAGATATTTTGTACGGATAAATTTTTTTGTTGTTGACTTCAAAACACAATCCGGATGAAGTGTTTCCGTCAGCATATCAGGTTCTGTTACTGAAATTTGTAGTTGGTAACGATACCATCTATATACTTTTTTTCTCGCATAAAGTTTAAAATATTGTTGGCTTTGTTGGTGTACGTGAAAATCTGGATATTCTTTTGATGGATGTATTCTGAAATTTCATCATCCAGTACGGTCCAGTGAAAACTGAAAAACTGTAAATCATAAGAGCTGATGAACCATTCAATCATTTCTTTTGGAAATCGATTTTCGGTAATAATTCCTAAATTGTAGTCTTTTGACAATTTTCGTAATTTTTTCACCTGCTTTATATTGAAACTCCCAATGTAAATATGACTGCCAATATATTCGATTTCTAAGGTTTCTTGTAACATATCGTGCAAGATTTGGCAAATTTCATCTCCAGGTCCTTTCATGTCCAAATATATTTTAATATTGGACCGCTTTACGACGAGAGATAGGAAATCTGCAAAGGAAAGGATATCTTTGTCCAGGTTCGAAATTTGTTGAAAGGTTAAATCATTCAGCAAGAATTTGTCAATAAATGTGTCATGGTATACAAAAATGATTCCATCCTTTGAGAGTTGTATATCAAGTTCAATCATTTCAAATCCATTTTGAATTGCGCCGTTGAATGCTTCTTTCGAGTTATCTTTGAAATACTCACTAAGACCACGATGCGCAATTTGTATCATGGTTTTTTATTTCCTACTAAAGATTTTATAATTTTTTTTGTCTAAAGAGAAATTGTAGTGGATGAAACAATGCATTTTCAGCGACCATTATACCGGACAGCACCCATGACACAAATCGATACTGATATCACGCCGTTCCGTATCCGTTCCGAATCAGAGGTTTCCATGCAGCGAATTGTATTGGACGACGAAAAAATAGTAAGGCCACACACATTAGACACAACGCGTACAATTCACTTTTTCTACATAGAGAGTGGGAATGGTAGGACATGGCTTTCAGAAGATGGATATATAGACTGGGAAAAAGGAGACACTTTGTTTCTTTCTTCGGAGGTCGATATGATATACCATGAAGGGAATCGCGCGGTTTTACTATATATTACTTGCGGGGAAGGAAGTTTAACCTTTTCTCCACTTGTGTATAAATATAACGTCGTAAAAGCGAAAGCCAATCAACTTTTTTCGCATGTCGAACACAAAGAACTCCTTCTCACAAATTCCTGGATGATGAATCATTTTTCCACCACACCATCCATGTCGTTGTTTTTTGTTGATATAGCATCTCGTTTAGAACAACCGTGTCGTCAAGCAAAATTTGAAATCATCGTGTTGGGGAGACAGGATTTCGTATACACAATCCTCGCGCCAACAAGGGAAGGTGTAGATAGAATGGATTGCATCGAATGGTGGACAACACAATTGAGGATTCCATTAGGATGGTGGTATCGCCATGTAAATGATTCCAATCGATCCGTACAATGTATGATGTTGGAGGTACGTTAGAAATATATGTTACGAATCGCCAGAATGGAAGCACGGCAAATGGGACATCGGATGAGGTTTACACCACATGCGTAACAGCAGCGGAAATGATTGCATGGTAAGAAGAGAATATTTGACAATTCGTCATAGCAAATGCAACATTTTTGTATCATCTGCGCATTCATATTACGAAGGGTCGTTTGTTCAAATACTCTGCGATAGAGTGAGAAACTTTTTTGGGTTTCATTCACTTCTTTTTGATATTTTTCAATCATTTTGGAAAATTTGAATCGTTCATTCAGGATTGCCTGGAACCTTACCTGGTCGGAAGGATTTTGTAGATAGATGTAATGGGATGCCTCATGTTCAAAAAAATGACATGTGGGAAGAATATTGAACGTATATAATTGTTGGAACATGACTTCGTGTTGAAAAAGCAATTGTATTTTTTGCTCAATGTTATTAATAAGATAGTAGTATAAAGTGACGGAGTGTAATCGGAATTGACAAAAGACAAGGAAATAAAAAAGATTTTTGCCATAGATAACCGTGCGATCACGATGAATTTGGAAACGGTTCAGATTGTGAGTCCACTCGACCCGACGTTCAATAAAATTTAGAATGAATAAAATTTTGGAGGAAGTGAGTATGAAAAGTTTTTGTTTATCGGAATGCAAAATTTGGAAAAAAAAGTATCCATAATTATCAAAAAAATTTTGCAATACACTCTCGAGCCAATTTCGAAATGTCCTCAGCAACAGACTGATTTCCGTCAATAAGGATTGTAGATTCGAGTCAAAGTCATTCCATTGGAACATATCTTGAAACCACTGTTGAAACAATTTTGAAAACAATCTGGGACACATATGGTAATAATAGTTTTTCCGTAACCGAAACCAAAAAAGGTTTGCATAGGATTCAGATAGGCTGATAACTTCACAATCATGTGTGATGATTTTTAACGAATTATCATAGACCAGACATAAATAAGGATGTACGTGGAAAAACGCGTGTACATAGCCTGGAAATTCATGTCTTGTCTCCCATGAGGTTAGCGTTTTGAATAAAATGGAATGTTTGGTTTGCAGAATTAAATACTGATGAAAAGAGCACAGTCCAATAATTTTTTCGTCCAGTTCGTCATTTCCATAGATTTTATGATCGTAATTGTCCACAAAATGTCCAACAAAAGATATGCCATTAAAAAAAATATTATCATGTTGAATTAACCAATGATCAGACATCTTTAATAAATGAATATAAAAAATAATAATTTGTTTATGAAAGGTATTGATAAACACAATGAGTTTTGATGATTTTTTTGGTATGCTCATCGGTGAAACAATTGAAAATACCATTTTGAACACAGCGATCGAAAATAGTTTACAATCGTATAACGAAGATTTGTTTAAAAAAAATGACGAATTTGTTATTGATATGGCGTCCGAACGCATGGCGGAGCAAAGAGTGTCAAGCGAACGTTGTCATATTTGCTTAGAAGATTGTAAGCCACGATGTGTCATATATAAATTACCTTGTGGACATTTTTTCCACAAGTCGTGTCTAGATCAAGCGATTGCGCATCAGCATTACCATTGTCCGACATGCAAATCGAAAATACCAATCAAAATGAATAATATTCATTATTCTTAGAAAATTTGTTTGATCATAATAAACTCACCCGGTGAAAAATGTTTTTTAAGGGCCTTCACATCCATTGTAGATTTTTCCTTGAGGTAACGATGTCTTTTTAAGACAGTGATGAGCATTTCTGAAAAGTTACTTTTGACGCAATCATCACGGAAAGATTTCTCGCAAGCTGAAAACCAATGAAGAAAGTGACTATAAAATCTCCGGGGGAAGCTAAATGATTCGACACTGGCAGAATGTATATACTGCTGAATGACATGTCGGATCGATGACGGGATTTCGGAGTAAATGTCACCCGTGTTCATCATTTCGATATCGTCATTTTTTTTCATCATGGGGTAGAAGAGTTCCCGCAATCGCTCAAAATATGACAAAGTATTATTCCATTGACAAAAGTCAAAACAATCACATAAAAATAACAGTTTCTCGTCGATGCATTCGTTTGATCCAATCCACGACTGTATCGCTTGTCGTATTTCCTGGACATGATGGTTGTTTGAGAAAGAGTCATTGTTTAATAAAAAACGATGTAGGAGAGAAGAGTTTCGATAACGTTGACATGCTTCAAAAATAGAGCGATCGTGTATGAAGCCTAATGCATTTGAAAACTGTTTTTGAAATCGATGTGTAGTGGATGATTGGTGGGCAAGTAAAATATTTTTAGAGAACATCTTAATCAAGCGAAAGCAAACATATTGGTGTACATTTTGAAACGACAGTCCATGTAGAGTAAATTCGTGGCAGAAATAGGGGGATAAGGGATCTGATTCTTCAAGCCAGTGATATTCTGGGGTGATTCCAAAATTGCAATATTCCATGCGGCAGAGTTCGCGTGTTGTATATTTTAACCGATCAATTTTACAGAGAGAAAACATGGAAGACCGTGATAATGGCAATTTCTTGAGTTGATATAATTGGAAAAGATTTTCATTCAATGTAGCGTCTTTCCAGATTGCCGGACAAGAAACGCCAAATTGATGATGATGTATCAAGTGTGAAGAAAATTGCTGACGTAATATTTGTAACACTGTCTCCTTTTCATGAATATACTGTTGAGGTGCATACCATTGACGAACGAAAAGCATAAACGACCCCGGACAAAAATTTTCATATTCGTAAATGTAATAATGCTTCCATGTTTTGTATTGAAAGGTTTCTTCCCATTTATATTGATAATGGCGGTCCATTTTATAAAATGGGGTTTTGGTAAATAATTCTTGGAGCGTAAGGGAATCGAGCATCGAGAAGGGATTTTTCAAGTAATGTTCATAATATTGAGATTGTGATTTAAAACAGAATAAATCAACAAAAAATTCAATGGTATGGAAACCGACGTATATCTCGGATGGTTTCTGTTCAAAAAGTGCTTTTCCAATAGGATTCCAGCGTTGGTAAAACGAATCACGAAAGGCATATCTTTTTGTGACGTCCGGATCAATTGCACCAAGGCTGCGAAGATGGTTATATGCGATTCGGGATGCTTGTTCAATGATAATGGAGCATTGCAGATCAAAGTAATACAAGTACTTTTTTTGTCGTTGAAGTGGTTCCGTGGTCTTTTCTAAATCGTTTCGCAACGCAGGTAGAAGAATACCTGCGTTCTGAACGTGCGCTTCTAACATTTTCTTATCAAAAGTAAGTATAATGAAAAAATAAATAAGAAAATAAAACGTGATTATGAAAAGATAGATCGGTAGTTTCTCTTTGTTGAATATTTTGAAAATTTTCAATTTTTCTAGTAGATAAATGGATCGAAAAATATTCGAAAAGTCGGTGGTTTCAAAGATAATCGACATCGAGCGAATGCTATGTAAGGAAAAGCATACTGTGATGGAGAAAGTGTGGCGGAAATATGTGGAGAAGGATCTGTTTCTGGAAAAAAATCCACTCCTGAATTTAAAGCGAATGAAACGAGGCTTGGTAATTTATAGGAGGATGAATGGAAAAAGTAGACAACGTGTCCAACAGTATGTTGTCGTTGATGATGGAATTGAGGCGATGGTCAAGATGATTGTACGGATTCATAGAATTGACAATTCATAAAAGAAATAAAAAAATATTTCGATAAATAAAACAAATTATAAAAATGTCAGATTTATCGAAAAAAAAGTGTATTCCATGTCAGGGAAATATTCCGGCTTTTGATGAGGCAAAAATCCGAAGTTATCTGAGAAAGGTTGACGGTTGGAAGGCTCTAAAAGATGGGCGCCACCATGATTATATTGAGAAAAAATTTCGTTTCAAAAATTTTGTAGAGAGTGAGAAATTTGTAGGAAAAATAGGGAAGATCGCAGAACGTGAGGGTCACCATCCAGAGATTTCCTTTGGCTGGGGTTACGTTATTGTTCGAATTTCTACCCATGCCATCAAAGGTCTTGCAGACAGCGATTTTATTTTAGCAGCCAAAATTGATCAAATTCAATGATGGAGAGATTATTTTGGTAGCAGATTGACTTTAATGCTCATTGCGTTCAGTTCTTGGAAAAGGAGCTTACAGGCATAGGGCAGCGGAATTTGCTGAATCGTTGTGCAACCACACATGTTACATTTTTTATGGTGATGTGGAATGTTCCCGCATTGTTGGCAAACATCGAGCTGAAAATAATCACTCACGTCAAATAATCGTTCTTTTAAGAAACGACTTACACCGTGACTAAGCATGCAATCACGTTCCATTTCACCAAACCGTAAGCCACCTTCTCGACTCCGACCTTCTAATGGTTGTCTTGTTAAAGCTTGTAATGATCCATGATTTCGAGCGTGGATTTTTGTCGCGACCAAATGTTTGAGACGGTGATAGTATGTTGGTCCGATAAAGATCATCGACTGAAATTGTTTTCCGGTTTTACCGTTATACATGATTTCATTTCCGTGTCGATCAAAACCAGTTTTTTCTAGTTCTTCGCACAACCTTGGGATAATATCATTACTGTGTCGCGAGAAAGCAGTACAATATTTTGTCTCCCCTTGAACCGCGGCAGTTTTGGCAGCAAGGCATTCGATAAGCTGATTAATTGTCATTCGACTGGGAAAGGCGAGTGGATTTACAATAATGTCTGGGACAATACCTGAAGCCGTAAAGGGCATATCCTCTTCATTTAAAATCATAGAGACCGTTCCCTTTTGTGCGGATCGGCTGGCGACCTTGTCGCCAATTTCAGGAATACGGATGGTCCGTATTTGAATTTTGATAACTCGGTATCCGTCAGGACTACAGGTACCGTAGACTTTATCAACGTATCCTTCTTCGCCACTTTTGATAATAATGCTATTATCTTGCCACTCTTCGATAGTGTTCTTCTCATTTGTTTTTTGTAATTTACTGACAATCACATCGCCTGCCGAGACATAATGTCCAACTTTCACAATGCCACCCTCATCTAGTTTGGAGTAATCGAAACTGCGACATTGATATTGTCGTGGGACTACACAAATGGTTTCCGACACGATACTGTTCTTTTTTTTTTCTTCAATGACTAATGTTTTCAAGGAGAAGGAACGAAACAAGCCTCGATCAATTGCACCACGGTTGAGCAAGATGGAATCTTCCTGATTGTATCCAGAGTACATTAGAACTGCGACAATGAGGTTGTGACCGAAGGGTAAATCGTTGCAGTTATTGTATTCCGCATGATGGCTTTGAATCAGGGGTTTCTCTGGATGGTAGAGGATATGCTGGACGGTATCAAGACGGACATGCATGTTAGAATAGGGAAGACCAATCGCTTGTTTTCCCATGGCTGCGTGATAGGTGACTCTAGGGGCCTGAGTATGTTCGGGATAGGGTTGCATGGCGACACATAAACTCGTCAACACGGAAGGATGAATTTCCATGTACGTATAATAATCCCGGCTATCCATTTCCTCTTTCGTCATGGCAATGACTTCGTTTTCAATCTCGTAGGAATCCAAAAAAACAATTTTTTTTTCCATAACGAGTTGACGAAACGACTTTGTTTTTATTTCGGGAAGCGATGGAAAATTTTTTCGATAAAATAATGGTCGCAACATGCGTCCCTCGTCAGAGAAAATGTTAATCTCTCGAGAAATTTTGGTATGGGAAAATGAAACCGAAACGGAGAGAATGTTGTTGTTTTTTAATTCGCGTAAAGATTGGAGGGTGGATTCGGTATCGTACGTGACACCAATCCAGTTTCCATTTAATATGACCTTATCAAAATTCCAATCAAAATCGTTCTTTGCAAGTAGCGTGTGGACCCAATCAAATAGTTTTTCCTGTATAGATGGTATTTCCTCAACGACGCTGCGAATAAATGTATTGTCATCGACGATGGATACGTCTACCAATGGGTTCATGTTTTTGACAATACCACTTTGACTACCTTCGGGAGTTTCATGAGGACAAATGAACCCGATCTGCGAAGAATGTACCTGACGTACCTTTGTATTCTTTCCCTCTTTTCCGATTGGAACTAGGATACGTTTTAGTTGTGATAAAAACGAGTTGTGGGTCAAACGATTTAAAATTTGAGAGACACCGGTACGAATGTAATTACTCTTCGGGACTCCCCAGTTACCTGTGCTCATACAATGATTGATTCCGAGACTGATGTGATTACATCGATTTGTAATTACTAAAACGTCTTGTCGTTTTTCAAGTTGTTGTTCAATTGTCCGTACGAATCGTTTATACAGAGTTCGAAAGAGTTCTGACAATAAGTATCCACTCAATTCAATTCGCTTGTTAGAGACATGATCTCGCTCATCCATTTTTCGTTCATCAATAAAGGTCAACAAAAGCTTGTTCAACATAAAACCAAGAAAAAGAACCTTATGAAAGGAGCTGGAGGAAATTCCCAAATGCGGGAGTAGTTCATTATTGAGGAGTTGTTCCACATATCTTTTTTTTCTTTCCTTCATAATTGTGTTTAACGAGTAAAGACAAATGTATGAAATGGCTTTTTCGGTTGTTTCGATTTTTTTGGCATCAAAAAGGATAGAATCAATAAATTTTGCAATGATACTATTTTTTTTGCTTTGTGGGCAGTTCAGATGAAGAATGAGCTCGATATCGTCAACCGATAGTCCGTATGCACGAAAGACGATGCCAAGTGGAATATCCTGTTGAATAAATGGGATTTGTAAAACAATTTTGTGATGGTGAATTTTCATTTGGACAAAGACGGAGTGTCGGGTTTCCTCCGACATGCTTCTGATTTCAGCGATCAAACTGTACTTGGGCGAAGGCTTTTGCTCGAAAACGTAAACGACATTGTGGTTCATCCGTTCCTGAGAGATCAAGCATCGTTCTTTTCCTTTCACAATAAAGTAGCCACCATGATCATATTCACATTCCCCATGAAAGATTCTCTGTTGTTTGTTCTTATTGGCAAGAAAGCATTTCGAACTTCCCACCATAATTGGGATCTTGGCAATAATCTTCTTCATGTGTATTTGGACATCAACCTCTCGTTTTTCACCATTGGCGCATGTTATAATTTTGGATGTCCTGATATTGACAGACACTGTTCCGCTATAATTTATTTCACGAATTTTTGCTTCCAAAGGGGATATATACTTAATTTTCCGATTTTCATCCATAATGTACGGACTGTCAATAAAAACTTGTCCAAATTCTACACGATAGCTTTCATTCGGATTGACTTGAATTTCTAAGGTCGATTCTTCGTCGATAATTTTACCGATGCGGTGTTCCACAAAATTATTGAAACTTCTTTTCTGTGCATAGCTATGATCGTAGTCAAGATAATAGGATTTCAGCAGATTGCCGAGGATGGCATCCTCCCAGTGATCTTCAGTCATCCTTTACCGAGGTACGGGAAAAAGACAAGAATTCATTTTTTAGACTTTTGTTGATCGGATCATGACAAGACATACTAAAAGTTGAAAAAATGTGAGAATTACACCGATAACTACGTATAGAGTGAAATAGGTTTTTTCATAGGACTCTTGATCTTTGTCCTCCTCGTTCTTATCAAAAATGTATTGTATCCTCTGATAATATTGAAAAAGTGCAATTCCAATATAAAGGACAGAGATCGTGATTAATGTTATAGAGAAGATTGCGGCATACATATGAGGAAGCTCAATACTTTTGAATTTGGTCATGTGGAAAAAGACCAAAGAAACCGTCGTCAATATGAGTGCATATGATAAAATACTAAAGAAGCTTAGCTCCACGGTTGGGAGGTATGTATCCATATTTTATTCAAACAAAAATTGAAAAAAATTAAAAAAAACAAAAAAGTTGTAATCGACCCTCTATACGACGTTATTGATATAAAAATATAGTTCTATCGTCATTTTTATCTATATTTTAATATTCTTTAATAAAGATGGTATTTGTTAGGCAGACTAACCCGGATTTTTATACGGCGAAGGTTCCCGAGAAGGAGAGGCGGCAAAATTTAAATCCCCGTTATCCATACTTTAAGCAGAATTATTTTACTGCAGGTGATTTTGACCAATTCATAAAAAATTGGAAGGTGTTAAAAAATATGCCAAAGGAAAAGGATGTTCATCCTTCTGTGGATATACCGTTTCAAGCGGACTGGTCCAAGTATAAAAACCTATGTGTTCACGATTACTATAATACATTTCTGTACATTTTTGAAAAGTTTAAAAAGGGATGTTTTTTGCAAATTCATGACAATACGTTAAAAACATTTCTTCCGTTTTCGAAACAATCTTTTCAAAATGAATGGGGTAAACATTTGCAAATCGATCCACGTTTTCAGACCATCCAACGGATGATGAAATACATTGCAACGCATGATACGACCTTCCCATTCGATGAGAAGCGAATCAATGGAGATTTGTCGAGCTGGTATGGAAACAATGGTTTGGTGCGATTCGAATATCCACTATCGGAAAATGACACTGGATATAACATGTTGAAGGATATGTTTGAGTGTTTAGTTCGTGAACGAAAACTTCCCGATATTGATTTCTATCTTGGAAAGCGAGATTATCCTTGGTTAACGCTTAATGGGGATGAATCGTACGATGCGTTTTTCGGGCAAAAGCGTTTAATTTCTCATAATTATCGAAACTACGCTCCAATATTATCAATGAATACAACCGACAAACATGCAGATATCCCTATCCCAACTTGGGAGGATTGGCGACGTGTGGCGTACCAATCGGAGAAGAAAATATTTTCACGTGACTTTTTAACGTATCCATCGAATGAGGCATTCGAGTCGATACGATGGGCCGATAAGAAACCAACCATTGTGTTCCGTGGTGCATCGACAGGAAGGGGAACTACCGTTCATAATAATCCACGGTTGTTCTTTTCGACACTCTCTATGGAGGAACTTGTGGACGAGAATGATATTCCATTGCTGGATGTTGGAATCAACAAGTGGAACATGAGGCCCCGCAAAGCGGTCGATTCAAAGTACTTGACAACATTTTACAAAGAGACGTTGACGATACCTGTTTTGGACTATATGGATCCTTTTGAACAATCAAAATACAAGTACATCTTGCATTTACCTGGTCATACTGCTGCCTATCGGTTGTCGCTTGAAATGTTTTACGGTTCAGTAATTTTTATTTACCCATCATCCAATTACTTGTGGTTTTATAAAATGTTGAAGCCGTGGAAGCATTATATTCCACTAGAGGAGGAATTGTCAAAGGACGATTTGTTGACCAAGTTGAAATGGTGTCGGGAACATGATCGTGAAGCAGAAGAAATTGCTAACAATGCTCGGGAATTTGCAAAGAAATATTTGTCACGTGAAGGTATTTTAAATTATTTACAAGCTCTGTTTTGGAAACTGTATGAGGGGAATGTGTCCCTTGCTTATTCCGAGGCCGGTATTTTTGGGTTTCAAAAACAGTATATTGACACGTATCTCCAACGTAGACAGCATGTGCTTTATGAGAAGCCCATTGTTTTTTTGACAGATCTTTTTGAGGATGCCATGACAAAGAATAATCATTCGATTCAGCTTGCCAGCGGGAACCCAATTTTCATGTCGTACTTGTTTCATTATCTTTACCACCATCGTCATTTGTCGGGGTTTTTGCAGAAACATGTAACGAATAAAAACTTTATCAACAGCAAAAATTCGGATTTGAGTCTGTATCGATTTCATAATAGTACATGGATTGGAAAACAAGTCAAGTCGACATGGAAAGAGGATCAATATCATCAACTTTTTATCGGGTACCGAACAATGAATGAATTAGCTCTTCGTTTACCGAATTTCATGTACACGTATTATGCTTGTCATACGTTAAACACAACAGATAGCCATATTCACATCTTTGTCGAATATAAAGATTGTCTTACATTGGAACAAATGATTCGACAAAAGAAAATTGCGTTTCATGACCTGATTACCATTTGGGCCCATTTGTGTTTAATTTTGGAGGAGGCGCAGTTGCATTCAGGATTTATTCATATGGATTTGTATCCTTGGAACATTTTGATTGAGGAAAAGGAAACAACTGCAGTTTATCTCCAGAAATACAAATTTTCGACAAAGTTCAATCCAATTTTGATTGATTATGGAAATTCCCATATTGTGCATGGGGGGCATCATTTTTATACAACAACACCTTTTCATTTTAATCGTCTTCAGGATATTATCTCCATTGTGTTTTCCTCATTGGATATCTTTTTACACACATCGGTCCTAAAACACCAAGATGTTCAGAAATGTATTCAGATTATGAATTTCTTTTCAGGTTCCTGCATGTTTCCGAATGAAAAATTTTCCTCCATTGGGCAAATCAAACAATTTGTCAAGAAGAACAAAAAGTTCTCTGCTATGTTATCTTCGCCAAAAACTAGTTTTCGGGAATCAAGACCAATATTTTTCCTACAGTACTTGAGGAAGCTACAGCATGTACCGTCATTTGAAGTATTGAAACAAAGACCAAAAATTGTTTTTGTACCCTATGATGGTCCACTGGTGCACCATTTTAATTTATTATACATTCTCCAAACATTACTTGTAGGACAAGTGGATATTCCTCCAGAAGATTTTGCAATTTGGTTACGAAGAATGTGGGACTTATTTTTTGAGGATGTTCGCAATTACGATATTGAAGTGGATTATAAATATTTTTTTATCCATATTCAAAATTACATGAAATTTTACGCCGTAGTCGAAAACAAATTACAAAAATTGTTCAATATTCTAGTCTGGAAAACTCCGAAACAACTTGGTCAGGAAGCCATTATTGATAATGCATCCCTTTCAAAAGATGAAATCGAAAAGATACAAAAGAAAGTCATGGCATGCACGATGCGGCCGCGGACCTTCCCAAATTTACCCATCCTACCAACGCACAATTGCGCAAAATGTGATACAACATGGCAAAAATGTAATTCTGAATATTATCAAAATGTCGAATACTTGTTTGATTTAAAGACATGGTATTTTTCAACGCGATTAGATGATGTTGATTTTTTCCAACTGAAAACATATGATGTTGGATTATAAGTTTCGTAAAAATAGTTGATTTCGTGTTTCGCGATGATTCATCAATAAAATGTGAAAAAAATATAAGCGCATCAAAATAAATTTCGCTAAAATTTTTTGAATTTTATTTTTAAATTTAAAACCTTTTTTTTGGAATGCGTCAAGCAACTCATTAATTTCTTTTTCAAACTGTTTACTATACGTTTTACTTTTCTTAAATGTACGACAAAGTTTCTTGTACTTTGGATCCGACATTTTTGAGAGTAGAATACGAAAGGATGAAAAATCGTCAATCATTTTATTACTTTCGAAATACATGTTCCACAATAGTTGAAAATAATCTTCATTGAGTTCATAATGATAGCGAAAAAATGGTTCTTTCATGTTATAAATCTGACTGATACCAAAATCAACAAGATAAAAGCGATATCGATCCATTACAATATTCTCTAAATGCACATCCATGTGAAGAATGCCCTGTTTATGCAAAACATCAAGAGCGTTTCCTATATCCGTCATACACTTTTGCTCATTTCCACGATGATATTTCCGTTTTTGTGGAAATGACACTAAAAAAAAGTCAGTGGTTACGGGTTCACATGTATCAAATACAACAAAATTGCGAATTTCTCGTATTTTCCAAGATTTCATGCTTTGTAAAATATATAATTCGAGACTGTTTTTATGTACTAATTTCTTCATTAAATTTAATCATAAAACTTTTATTTTTTTGAAATTTTTTTATTTTCTGTGTAATAAAAAAATGAGCTACAATAGCGGTAGAGGATTTTCTAGTATATACCAACAAAGTTCCGAGCCTGCATCCGTCGGTGTGCAACCAAATGTTGAACCAAAGTTCAATACACTTGGGCATTATAACAGCAAGACCGCCTCTGAACGAAAAATCTATGTTGTTCCGGCGTTTGGAGGCAGTGGATATTCTACTCTCCAAAACAATATACCCCAAACTGATTTAACAGGAAAATATTTTTCTTTACAGCAAGCATATCCTTGTGCACCTTCTTTTCCTTTTCCAAAACGATATTAGTTTGACTCTATTTATCAATAGAAGAAATCCTATTGATATCTTTCTAAAAGTGATTCTGTTTAATATATTTATCCAGGGTTCCCCGAAGGCGAACGGCTGGTCGACCTTTTTGCAATGCCGATGGCAACTGCATGATATGTCGCATTTTTTGACTTCGGATTTTTAACACGCCTTCAATTGCTTCTACATTTTCCATTTTCAAGATGATGTCAGCCCAAACCTTTACGGGAAACTTTTTTGTATTTTTTTCCAATTGGTAGGCTGAATTTTTTGCTTCACGAATTGCTTTTTGCAATTCTTTTTTTTGATCAACCAAAAAATCGTTTGGCTTTCCAAAATAATATCGCATAGCATTTTCTAAACTAAAGGTTACTCTTGCATCCTGATGTTGATCACCACCTTTGATACCAGTAGGATTTTTTTTATAATTTGGAATCTGCTCTGGGTATTTTTTCGCAGTCAGCTTTTTTGCCCTTGTTGCAACTTGCTTTTTCATTTTTGTGGTAGTCGATGTCTCCTTTTCTTTCATTTTTCCTTTATTGTTCCTATTATTTTTTTTTTTCAAATAAATGCAATAATACATCTAGGAAATGATTCTGATCATCTGTATTGGTGAAATGAAACTGACATCCATAATGGTTCGTGGCAAATTGCACCACGTTTGGAAAGACTATATCACATTCTGGTAAATAGTATTGGGAAACGATACCCTCTGACACATCTGGACAAAAATACCGATGATTAAACCGAACTCGGAGGGATGATATCTCCATCCCCAAAGGGTATTTGGGACTCAAGCTGATGTTATCAATTTTTTCGTGCCGAAAAGGTAACGCCTGAACGTGTTTGCTATAATACAAATGATATAAAAGTTGCATTCCATAACAGATTCCCAGTACCACTGGTTGTGACTTTATAAAGTCGTGTATTTCCGGAACATATAAACATAAATCACTGGCTGTTGGAATACCAGCCACTCCACCACCAATGATAACAACATCATATTCACGCCGCGATTTGAATGGAGAGGCATTATTTTCTGGACTCGAACCAAAGATATTGAAATATTCTACATGATATTTCTTTGCAAAAGGAGGTCTGTCTGCATCATAAAAGGACAGGTACAAAAGTTTATACATCTTTTTATTTATAGAACGGAGAATAAATGCACAAATATACATGGATACACCTTTCAGTTAAAAATCTTTATTGGGTATAAAATATTTAAACAATGACAATTGGTTTAAAAAATAATGTTGGCAAAACTTCAGATTTTTTTAAAGGATAACAATTTGGACATTCTAGAATATTGGGTAAGCGAACAGAGTATATTGTATTATATACGGGTATTGCAAAAGAAATCTGGTGTTTTTCTAATGTTGAAATTGAAACATTTTCACATACGAGTGGATGAAATTGCATTAATTTCCGAAAACAAATTTAACAAGCTGATCAAGTTTGAAAAGGTGGACGTCACAGAGGGTTCAGAAAACATCCCAGAGGGGTTGTTACTTTATTACGATGAGATTCTTCGTTGTATTCCCGAATGTCGTAAAAATTTTGTCCTACAGCACTCCAATTATTTAATGGTACAGCACGATGTCATCTACCAATTAAAGTCAACAAGTCCAATGATAAAGTATTTGCATTGGGCTGTGGATTTGGAGTGGTTTTATGAAAACGTTACAAACTTGGATTTTGAGACGAATCGTTGGCACCAGATGATTGTACAACGAATGACAACACAATACGAGCGTTTTTTATGCAAACAAGATCATTTTCTGAAAAGGGACCAGACATATGCGATGCACAAAGTTTGGGAATATTATTTGGAGAAAATGCGCCAATATGACAAATACAAGCGATTGTATTTGAAAATTGTGTGTACAGAGACTGCTATCAAAACACAATATTTGGAGATGGAAAATGTACATGAGATGGGGACTTTTGACTTTAATGAATCTTTACGAAAAACGCACCGAAAGGGGCTTCTTCGTAAAAAACTACAAAATTTGTACACCTTGCGATGCGAATCAATTTTGGAGTTAAATGAATATTGGAATGAATTATATCATGTCATGATAGAAATTATCCACTTTGCCAACGAATTAAAAATTGTGTTATCTCGCTACAATACATTATTTGTGAACATTGAAAATTTTTTGGTATAAAAAAAAGAAAAAAAAAAGTTTTTGTTAAATAGAACATGCCTTGTGGATATTGCGCACAATCAAGATTGAACGAATCCGAGTATTCAAAAAAACTTTCAGGGTATAAGAAAAAGGTACCAAAAGTGTCAGCTATCGATGAACAAAAGAGCATACCGAAAACACCCAAAGAGACAGTGTCGGTACTTCCACCGGTAGCAAAAAAACCGGAGAATAAAATGTCACGAACGACAATGACCTACGGCCAATTTGCAAAATTCTGCTCGTAGGTGGTACAGAAACTGCCTTAGGAAAGTTTCGTTTTAAAAATCATACGATGCAATGTGTGTATGATTTACATAGTAATACATGTAGGGTTTTTTTCCAAATCGACCGATCGATAGTTCAAGTTGGACATTTTTTCTGTCATCGATTTTACAAATTCATAAGCGTTTAAAAACGAGGGAGTATCTAAAAAAAGCGAATGAAGACAATTGCGTGTATTGGCGACTGGGGTTATGAAACTCTTCCAGATTTCGTCCGCCATTCCCTGAAAGACGTAGACTGTATATTTTTACTCGGCGATAATTTTTATCCATCCGGTGTGGAATCACTCGACGATGAGCAATGGGAGAAAAAATTGCGTAAACATTTTCCACCAGAAAAACGAAAATATGTTGTTCTTGGAAATCATGATTATTTGGGGGATGTTTATGCACAGATTCAATATACATTTTCAAAGAAATATTTCACATGGTATTTTCCACATTTTTTCTACGACGAAAAAGATATCGAGAATGATGCACATTTTTTCTTCATCGACACGGCATTATTGGCACCTCAATATACACTAAACTTACTCCATAACTGTAATATAAATGAGCATTACTTGCAGATTTATTATTTTTTAATTGACCATTTCGCAATGAAACAACGTGAATGGATTGTCCGAGAAGTAAAGCGTTCAACCGCCAAATGGAAATTGATTATTGGACATTATCCCGTAATATCCGGTGGACGACACCAGATTTCGAATGAAGTGTATACCTTTATCAAGGATCTCTGCAAAAACTATTCAATTGATTATTATATATCGGGTCACGAGCATAATGTTCAACTGTTGCAAAGTTTTGGGACAAACTTTATCATTTCTGCTGGTTTAAATCACACCTATGAGGTGGAAAAAATTGGTCAAACGAAATTCTGTACCGATGAAAAAGGATATATCCAACTGGAACTATCACGGAAACATATTTTGACATATTTTGTGAATGCAGATCAACGGTTTCTACTTCATGTAAACTGTAAATAATTATTTAAATAATTATTTTATTTGAATAAAACGATGGAGACATTGGACGATGATATCTTACGGAAGCTGGAAACCTATTATGAGAATTATAAGGAACACCAGGCGATCTTGAATACACTACGCTTGCAACGAAAGCAATATCAGCAGGCAATAAAACGTGTGACGAAGAATATGGAGGACTGCAGTGAGTCAATCATGAAATACCTTGAAAAGTATAATCATCCGGGAATCAAATATAATGAATGTTATTTCATACCACAAGAAAAAAGGAAGCGTTTAATTAATCAAGAAAAAAAGTTTGAGGAGATATTGAATAGTCATGGGATACACCAAGATACAAAACTATATTCGGATCTACAGAGATCCCTCTATCAAATGGATTCAAAAAATAAAAAGCTCGTCGTCAAACGGAACATTAAAAAGAAATAATTTAAATAGTAAACAGTATTTATAAAATGAACATCGCTTTCATAACAGGTATTAGTGGCCAGGACGGAAGTTACCTTAGCGAATTTTTACTGGAAAAGGGATATGCTGTGTGTGGTTTAGTCCGCAGACATTCGACGATATTTGGTACGTATCGAATTGATAAAATCTTGAAGGACTTGGATTTGTTTTATGGAGACATGACCGATAGCCTGGGTCTTTGTGATGTTTTTGACAAAATCTTAGCAAAGTATCCAAACTATCAAAGGTTCGAAATATATAATCTTGCCGCACAGAGTCACGTAATGGTCAGTTTTGAAGTCCCAGAATATACCGCCGATGTTGATGCGATAGGAACATTGCGATTGTTAGATGTCGTTTTGAAAAAGATACCAAAGGAAAAAATCCGATTTTATCAAGCATCGACGAGCGAGTTATATGGTGAGGTTTTGGAGGAACCACAAAGTGAAACAACACCCTTCAATCCTCAGAGTCCCTACGCGATTGCAAAGTTATATGCTTTCTGGACAGTAAAACAATATCGAAAAGCTTATGGTATATTTGCATCAAACGGTATTTTATTTAATCATACTTCACCACGAAGAGGCGAAACGTTTGTCTGCCATAAGATTGCACGTGGTGTGCAACGTATCATGGAAGGAAGATTGGACGTGTTAGAATTGGGGAACCTTGACGCACAACGCGATCTTGGTCACGCAAGGGATTATGTGGAAGGAATGTGGAGAATTTTGCAACATCATCAGCCGGACGAATTTGTGCTTGCTACTGGGAAGATGTATTCTGTTCGTCAACTCGTTGAATTTGCATTTGAAATTTATGGCAAGCATATCACCTGGGACGGAGAGGGGAAGCATGAGAAGGGATTGTTGGATGGTCGTATCGTTTGTCAGGTCAATGAACGGTATTATCGACCTGCGGAGGTGGAGAAATTACAGGGTGACGCTAGCAAAGCCAAGACAGAGTTAGGCTGGTCAACCAATGTTTCTGTACAAGATATTCTGAAAGAAATAATGGGAAAAAACTAAAATATAATTCAACATGATCTTCCATTTACTTTACCATAGTTCTTTATATTTAGTTGTTAATTCAATATTGGCATGCCTCATTTCTCCACTAGCAAGAACGCATGTAATGCCAACTGGAAACTGCCAAATCGATTCGGTTGAGGGTATATCGGAGTGACGAATCATCCAAAAATTATCCCACGTTTTTCGGAATTCGATGTCTGGATTTTCGGATAAAACAATATTGGTCACCGGTCGTGGAGTATCTACAAATTGAACCCGGAGAACTTCGTCACTACATTGCGTTCGATATTTTGGTTTTTGCTGGGATAAATGTGGACAAGGAATCTCATAGATTTGAGAATATCGATCATCTGCAAATGACATTTGACCTTTTTCACAGTCAGGGCAAATGTTGGTAATAATCCCCACTCCTTGCTTATCTTTAACTTTGAAGCAATGCCCACACTTTGCACCATTTTCCCAATCGACAGGAGAAATATTAAGAGCAAAATAAATATCATCGTATAGACCAGCCGGAAAATGACATGCATTTTGAATAAGAGGCATTGCAGCGTATCCACCAATCCCCAATGAGAAAAATGACAGAATTTTCATTTTTTTACAAGAATTTTTTTTTTTTTAAATTATTTTGCCTATATTACGAAATTATAACGTTCACATAATTCGCATATTTGGAGGGAGGTTGAAGAGATGGGATGTTCCCAGGAGAGAATAAATTTTTCATCTTCCTGTTGAATCTCTTTATTCCAGTTGATTTGGTAAAGATAAAATTCCCAGGAAAGATTCTTTTTTGCAAGGTAGCGGAATCGATCGCCATCGAAATAGTTGCTGGGAATATGTCGACCAACAATAATTTTCTGAATATTCCACAAGTCCATGATTTTCTTTAGTTGATTTTCTAAAAAGAATTGAATATCCTTCACATTATCCAATTCGAAATGGACAACGACTTTTGTAGGACTTGCAATTTCATAAAGTACTAAATGCGCAAGCGTATTTTCTATCATCCTACCATCCATAAAGAACAATTGATAAATGTTCAAGTTTTTTTTCGCAGAATCATGAAAGGTCCGATTTTTGGATAAATAGCAATTCAAATTCCACATTTGCAAATCATTTCGAATTTGCTGAGGAATCTTTGTTCCTTTTTCCAGATCGATGAAATAATGTTGCCAATATTTGGAGGAGACGTTGACGAGATGAACACGAAATTTCATTTTATGCAGACAGATTCCATAGAGTATCGCCTGCAACAATGCATTTTCAAACCAATCCCGTTTTTTGGAAACCTTAATTTCATAAATATCAATAAAATCTTGCTCATTCAAGTTGACACAATCAACAATACCATGAATAAAAGGAACACCAACTTTGTGTTGAGTTTTGACAGTATCCGTATCGGGTGGACGCATTTGAATAATGGCGGAACGGATTTTTCCAAAGTGCGTCAAAATTTGTTGTTCTAATGTCGGAGAGATTCTACAAAAGACCTTGTTGTGAAATGCAATATAAAGTTTGGCATACGCAATTGCTCCTTTAATTTTTTGGGCATCATTGCAATTGGAAAAGGGCCGTCCGCGCGCATACACCATAAATTCCTGATGGAGCGTTCGAATCTTATCAAAGAAGGCTTCAAACAACTGATGGCCAATCTCCGATATGGTGTTTAGATCTGTGGGCCAAATTGATTTCCATGTGCAAAGAATAAGTGTTTCAAAGATTAATCCTACTAAAATAGCCTCTTCCTCCGTTTGAATAGAAAACGAAGTTGTTGCATTCGTGGTATCGTTATATTTTTTCACACACTTTAAAATATTTTGTTTTGTTTGAAAGGATAAGATTTGTAATTGGAGAATCTCTGTCGCGGAATGTTCTTTTTGAAGCATGACTGTTTTTTTATGCATGTCTTCTTCCACCAAGAAACCTTTCGCTTCCGAACTTTTCTCTTTTACATTGGACTTTCGTTGAATCGAAGGAATTGGACATGAAGCATAATGCTTCAAAATCGGACTATATCGATCCATGTAAGATGGTAATGAAAAATGCACACTCTCCTTACAACGTGACAGTGCAACGGTCAACAAATTCATGAGAATATCACTAGAAAAATTTGCAAATGCTAACTCCAATGGGAAGCTTAAAATACAAAAGACATGTTTCCGCTCCAAACCCTTGGAGCTGTTGGCAGTTGATAAAAAAACGGCATCATCACGCATAAGCTTATGATTGGAGTTCACTTTGAAACCCTTTTCCACCAAATGACGTCGAATACGAGAAACATCACCAAGTTTCCCACCCACGGTAATGGCGGAACTAAATACTAAAATCATACTGTCTGCAATGCCATGGGTCTCGATGAACGTTTCCACATTCTGGTGAATTTCCTTATACCCTTTAAATAATGACCACTGAATACCTTGAGAAGGGATTGTGGATGAAGATGTCCAACCCGAAATGGTGCTACGGAATTCTGGATAAAAGTCATAGAGTGCTTCTTGAACATGATCCAGTATTTTTCGAGGAACGCGAGGAGTTTCAAGCATTTTAAATATTTTTGTCGATGTTTGATCGGCATGATCAATTAAATGCCAAAGCAAACTCTCACGTGGTTCTTTTTGGATGGATTGAAAAATATCACCCACGATTACCATTTTGGCAGATGGAAAACGTTTCCGTAAAAGTAGTTGTACATTTCTTTCCAAATCCTGTGCTTCATCTAAAAAAATAAATTGGATATTTTCCATCGGGGGAATCTTGATAATATTTTTGAACAAAAATTTTCGTTTCTCCAAAAAATTGGGATGTTTCAAGTCCTTGTATTCCATTTCTTTACAAATTTCATAAACAATCGAATCAAAAGTTCGAGGAACAATGTTTCCTAGTATTCGCACCTTTTTTTTGATCTCATTTTTAATTGCAACATTGAAGGCACAAATTAAAATATTTTCGGGACTTATGCTGCACCGCATTACGAGATCAAAAATTTTTGCAATGATCATTGTTGTTTTGCCACCGCCAAATATTGCCTGTACTACAAATGTGTCCCAATCCTGTTTTTGAAATTCATGTATTATCCTCAGTTGCTCTTTACGCCATGGGAATACATATGGCCAACCTAACTGTTCCTTCCATGTTTTTGCTCGACATTTGGGAATGCGAAAATTTGCCAAGGCATATTCCCTGTTATTTTGTTCGATGAAAGAAGGGATTTCCATTCTTGGTTATGTAATAAATAGATACAATTAGAATAAAAAGTCCAAAAAAATGTCCTGGTGATTTGTCTTTCCCTAAATAAAATTCATTCAAATTTGTCATAAAAATCATTTTTTACAAATGGCTAAAAAATAAATTCTCGGATCGCACGTGCTATGTCATAATGACAGATTTTATGAATCGGTTGACCCTCTTGGACTAGTGCATGATATAGAAGTTGGATCCAGTTTCGGTAGTCACGATAGCCTGGTGAAAACTTGGACGAAATGGAATGACCCTCCCGAACAATTCTTAAAAATAGTGCACGATCCGATTGCATTTCAGGAGGTAAGTGATTGTACACAGATGGGTTTTGCGCAATGGCACGTAATATCATGGAGGGAGTAAAAGGAGGTTTACAAGAAAACAATAGAAAACCATTGTCGTCTAAGGCGAGATTGATTAATGTTTCATTTCTCCGATGTCTTACTGGAATGAAATTAAAGTTCCCACTATTGTGCATTACCGATAATTTCAAAATATCAATATTTTTTTTTGCCTGCTTTCCAACGTATTTCAATCCAAATTCTGAATTTCTTATCAATAGTTTTACTGTCGCCGTATCGTTTCGAAGACGCTCCGACACATATAAAAACCAAGCGCCAGAATCATAGTGATGACGTATGTAATGATGTACAATTTCCTCATCATCTAGAAATTCTTCGCTCAAATAAATAATGTGCCGTGGATTCAATTCCAAAAATTCTTTCACCACTGTACGATAGAACGGTAATTCTTTTGAAACGTTATTAAACGTGTCTGATTTGTACCGCAAAGAGAGCCGTATAACATCCTTATCATTTTGAAGTGCCGCATCCAAATGATGATAAAGATTGAAAGGGCACCACGAGCGGTACCTTTCCAGGCATTTTTCGATACAAAAGAGAACGATCTGTTTGTTCGATAAAAATGATGTATCAGCATGAAGAATGGTGCACGGTGAAGATGCAATACTTTTTCGTACAAGATAGGTATTTTTGGTAATGGCGGGGGGACAATACTTTAGAATATATGGGTCAATCTCCAAAAGAATTGAAACTAATTCTGGATTGTTACGTATGCGATAGGATGCGTTTGCCAGGGCGTGACTATTTTTTGCCACGGCGAAGGAAACTGCGTCAAAGTCATCTTCGAAACCACAAAGATTGAAAGGATCGTGTAATATTTTTGAGAACTTCATTGGAATATTTCTTTATTTATAAAAATAATAATCGTTTATATAAAAATGGAAATTATACCTGTTGTCTATTATACTATTTGGCCGATCGTCTTTTGTTTTATCATTGCAACATTATTTCTGTTATATACGGAAAAAATTCAGACGCCGAATTATCGTTTTTGGATACAATATCTGTTTTGGATCAACCTTGTCGTTTTGGTGATATGGCCAATCACCTATTTTGCATATGGGAATTGGTGGGTGGCGTTTGGAATGCTCCTTATCATGTTGTCTTTATCCATTGCAATTCTGGTGTTGATGGGATTATCATCAGCGAAACGAAAGTGGTGGTATTTTTCGTTCTACTCCGTCTATGTGCTCTGGACAGCATTCTGCGTTTATTTTTCCCTTTATGACAATGTCTATTGATAAAAATATTCACGCATTTTTTCTTCTTTCCGGAGATTATTCTCGAAACAAAACCGTTGCAGCATGTTCCACTCCACGGGACTGTCATTCCATTCCACTGTATGGATATCGTACTGTGGATTAAAAATTTCTCGGACACGAACATGGTTCAAACAAGTTGTATCAACATTTGGAATGCAATCAATACTTTTGTGTTTCTGGATCAGCTGATAGGCACGTTGCGGTCCCACTTTTGTCATATTGCGATTGTAATCTGTTCCACAACAAATTGCAAAATCCAAAAAGGAATCATCTGAGATATTCAAAGTTCGTAGAATATCCTCTGTCTTTATTCGCATTACCGTACCTGCCGTCATGTCAAAATGGTGAAACATGACTGGCGTCCGATACGCCAAAACATCCGTATCCTCGGTCAACACTCCATCCACGAGGTCGTTACGATTTAAAAAAGCACACAATGCCTCTGCTTCTCCTGGTGCTTGCATGACGGAAAAGCCACAATGGTGAAATAAATCTTTGGTGAGGTCAAAGTCCACACTTGCGATTTTTGTCCCACTATTCTGAATACGAAGGATATATTCCAATAATTCATTCTTGCTTTTCATGTTGAAACGTAAAACTATTTTTTCAAGTGCTGGAAAATGTTTTATGTCTTCCAATGAATTTGGCTGTTGATCAAATGCATCCCATTCCGCACTCAAGGTTGTTATTCGTTGTTGAATCTTATTTTTAGAATCTTGACGAAGCTGACGTTCGTGCTCTTTCTCTGGGGGAGCTTTGGAATCATAAACAAATAGCGGAACGATCCCATACTTTTTAAACGTCAGGACCAAATTCCAAAAGCCCTGTAACCATTTGGTTCCCATCGATGATTTGAAGCGACACATATAAATCGAAGTGTCGACTGCGATTTTTAAATTTCGTAATTCTTCGAGTGATATTGTTTGATAGATTGAAGCTGCACCATTTCTCTTTAAGAATACGTGCATGTTTTTTATACCCATTGGATACTACACGGGTTTTATAGAATAGACCATTTACTTAAATAGTGATTTTACTAAATAGTAATAACGATCCTCTTCCAATGGGGGGACACCATGTAAGGATTCGTGCAAGAAAAAATGATATAGGTAAATGGTCAGCGCTTGACGGTAAAATCTGGTGAGGGCAGTTATATTATGTAGAAACAGTTTTCTAAATTTTTCTCTTCCTTGCAGTACAACATCATGATAGTAATATTCATAGCCATGAAGAAACCAATCATATTTCTTGGAAAAAAAGTCGATTTGCAATCGTCGATGGATATGCAGATTTGGAACATAGATAGAATCACGGGTGACAAGCTGAATAAGTTCTTGAAGAGGAACAATATCATAATGATTGCGTATATGATGAAAAAGATTCTTTTCCATGGTAAAAATTAATGGCTCTTCGATGCCCATTGCATCTTTTGTCTGTTGAACACTTTCAGACGATGGATTGACATATAAAAAGGGATTTTTCTTTTCACGAACCACACCAAAATCAGAAATATCCAATAAAATGCAAAGCTTCGCTTCATGCGCATCACAAAATTGAACTAATTCGAGGGGATTATGAAAAATGGCTTTGCTCATTGTGAAATTGAAATTATGTTTTTTTAATTTTTGACGATACTGTTGAAACAACGAGAGGTTCATTCCAAAAAATTCCTGCAAAAGAAATGCGGAAAAAGAATAAACACGTCTCCCAACTGTGTCTGGGGCACTATGTCTCGTATACAAAAAACAACTGAGGACGAATCGTAAAATATCGGATCCTGGAATGTAAAATGGGTAAATCCCCCAAGTATAACATAATGGATCATGGGCAATGATCAGATTTTTGTGGCGAATTGTCGAAAATTCATAATCAATCAAGGTGGGAATGCATTGACAATGCCGAAATTCATAAGTCGTTTCAAAAATAGGGTAGACGATGGTTTGATCACGACAAGGTCGCAACATGATATTTTCACCATGCAAATCATGATGGGTAAACTGTAGTGTTTGTTGTGCAACTTCCAGTGACAACAGCACCTGTAGAAAGATGGTAATAAAATTTTTCATTAACGGAACAGTTTGAATCGTGTCATTCATAGTGCCCAAGTACTGGAGGAAGGACTCACCTGGAATGTACTCCTGATGAATCGATACCTGACTCGGCATTCGAGATAAATAAAACGTAAAAACAAAATTTGGAATGAGCAACCGAAGAAAATTGATACCATAAGCGCCAACAAAATATTCATTTTCGAGCTGTGGAAACATGTACGACTGACAACTTCGTTTTTCGACCATGTCCATGAACAAACAATTGTTCTGATTCCACTCGACTGTGCATTTATTTGGTGCGATTTTCAGAATGGAAATGATATTATTTTGCGTTTTTAACGCGCTGAACCAGGATTCATCTGAAAAAAAATGCTCGAACCACTGAAGTAGCACACAAACATTTAACATGAATGTGCCATTTTGATAGCACAAAGGAAGACGATCGCGCAGCTTCAAAATTGCTTCATCATCGAATTGATCTAGGTCGCAACACTTCGAAAAATACTTTAATGGCAGTCGATTTTCCTGCGAAAAATGGAAAGCCATGGTGTACATTTTTTTTACACTCTTACATAAAGTTTTTTTAAAAGTATTTAAAAAAAATTATGGAATAAAGGATGGTTAAAAACTATACCATTTTCGGTGAACGCTGTTCTGGAACAGCTTATTTGGAGGCTTTGATGGAGAAAAATTTTGACACGACTGTCACATGGGCGTATGGGTGGAAACACTTTTTTGGATTTGAAGATTTTAGCAATAGTGACGACACTCTGTTCATTTGTATTGTGAGAAATTTGCCTGACTGGATCAACTCATTTTATCGCACAAAGTGGGACTTGTATTTGGCTTTTCAACGGCCACCTTCCAAAGCCGAATCACTGAAAAAGTTTCTTCATGAGGAACTCTGGAGTATTCATGTTGATAAATTGAAGGAGGGAAAAGTTGTCGAACGTATGGATGATAGAAATATGTTTACAAAGGAACGTTACAAAAATATTTTTGAATTACGAAGAACAAAACTGAAGTGGATGTTTGAAATATTACCGACACTCGTAAAAAATTGTATCTTTATACGATACGAAGATCTCCGCACGAACCTTACTCGTACACTTATAAAAATTCAACAAAAAGGCAGGTTCCGCCTTCGCCCAAGCATTAAGTTTCCTGTCAACGTCACCAACCATATCCGTGGAAACGTAAAAAAAGCCGCTGAATTTAAAGAAACCAGAAATGAAATACCTGATCGCTTCTTTATGAAACGAGAATATTTTGGTGAATATGACCAAAAGCTCTATCCAAAAATTTTTAATGCTCTTGCCTAAATTTTATAATCATGATTGATTCAAAAATTTTTATACCATGACATTTTAACTATTATCGTAGACCACTTCGTTCGTAGTTGGGTTGTAATACAATTGTTTGTAACCTGTCAATGTTGTTTCCGCGCGAATGGGGTTCACATACAAACTTTGGTTTGGCGCTGTAAATCCCGCATTACTTGCATTCAACACAATCGACTGTGCTGTTTGTCCGGAAATACCGGCCTGGTAACCAATGGCAATTGCATAATCTCCATGGCCCGACATACCCGCTTGGTATCCAATAGCAACTGCCCCTGTACCTTGACTTGTTTCACCGGCATTCGCTCCAATCGCAACGCTATATTCGCTTTGTGCTGTATGACCGGCGTACGACCCTAGAGCGAGGGCGTACTGTCCTTGATTTGTGGTTGCGGCGTTAAAACCAATCGCTACGTTATTACCACCTTCACCAGTTCCAGAGTTGTAGCCCAACGACACATTGGTACTAGCATAAGAACTATCCCAATTTCCACTTCGATACGCAATGTAGGAGCCTTCACTACCTGTCAATCCACCCAGGGAGACTCCAGTGGGTCCCCGTGGTCCAACGAGCGCAACAGCAGCACCACTACTCCATTCGGCATTCGAATTGTCGTTCATGTTAAGGATCGTAAATGTAGTCGTTCCACTTGCCAGGTAATAAGTCGACCCAAGCACCTCAAAGTAATTTGTATGATTTCCGCCTTCGTCGTCTTCGTCAGCGATTGTAATAAAGGTATTAGGACTCACGAAAGCAGCATTAGCCTGGTTTTGTACCGACAAAGTTCCAGTATTACCTCCAGTAATACCGTGCCCATCCGATGCCACCGAGGCGGTAAATGTCACCAGAGGACCGGCTGGACCAGTCAGTCCAGTTCCAGTAGGACCAACTGGACCTGCCAGGGCAACGGAAGTACCAGCCAGTATAGCCACTGTTGCTCCTTCCGTTTTGTTCTCCAACACAATGGTGTAGGTAGTCACACCATCTACGGTCTCACTGCTTATACTATTTACAACCATGTATCCTCCTGTTGCACCGTTTACAAATACCTCAGCGTTGGCACCGAACGACGAAGCGGTAGACTCCGTTGTGGTCACGGTAATGGTGTGCCCTTGGTCTGCCTGCCCATAACCCCCTGTAACTGCAGATACAAAGGTGTCTGTTGATGCTGTAACAGCGTCCACGTTAAATGCCACAATGTTACCACGTGGACCCGTTATACCTGTCGCACCAGTGATACCAGTCGCTCCTGTCGCACCTGTTGCCCCGGTTGCTCCTGTGGCGCCGGTTGCACCAGTTGCACCCGTTGCTCCTGTGGCCCCTGTCGCACCTGTAGCGCCTGTGGCACCCGTTGCGCCTGTGGCTCCTGTGGCTCCTGTGGCTCCGGTAGCTCCTGTGGCTCCTGTGGCTCCCGTTGCGCCTGTGGCACCCGTTGCACCCGTTGCGCCTGTAGAACCGGTAGCTCCCGTAGCGCCTGTGGCTCCCGTAGCACCTGTGGCTCCGGTTGCCCCAGTGGCTCCTGTTGCCCCTGTTGCACCTGTTGCACCTGTAGCACCCGTAGCTCCCGTAGCACCTGTGGCCCCGGTTGCTCCTGTTGCTCCCGTTGCGCCAGTTGCTCCTGTTGCTCCCGTTGCGCCGGTTGCTCCTGTAGCACCTGTTGCTCCTGTTGCCCCGGTTGCTCCTGTGGCGCCGGTTGCTCCTGTGGCACCTGTTGCTCCTGTGGCGCCCGTTGCGCCCGTGGCTCCTGTAGCGCCGGTTGCTCCTGTGGCACCTGTTGCTCCTGTGGCACCTGTTGCTCCTGTGGCACCTGTAGCGCCGGTTGCTCCTGTAGCACCTGTTGCTCCTGTGGCACCTGTTGCCCCGGTTGCTCCTGTTCGACCCGTTATACCTGTTGCTCCCGTAGCTCCGGTTGCACCGGTAGCGCCGGTAGCGCCTGTGGCCCCGGTTGCTCCTGTGGCACCTGTAGCACCTGTTGCACCTGTTGCTCCTGTCGCACCTGTAGAGCCTGTAGCACCTGTAGCACCAGTGGCCCCGGTTGCTCCTGTGGCACCCGTAGCACCAGTCGACCCAGTTGCACCCGTAGCACCCGTTGCTCCGGTAGCGCCTGTGGCACCAGTAGACCCAGTTGCTCCTGTCGAACCAGTGGCACCTGTGGCGCCTGTAGCTCCTGTAGCACCTGTAGCACCAGTGGCTCCTGTTGCTCCTGTCGCACCTGTAGAGCCTGTAGCACCTGTAGCTCCTGTAGCACCAGTAGCTCCGGTAGCACCTGTAGCACCAGTCGACCCAGTTGCACCCGTTGCTCCCGTTGCTCCGGTAGCTCCTGTCGCGCCAGTGGCACCCGTAGAACCAGTAGCGCCTGTGGCTCCTGTACGACCCGTGATACCCGTAGCCCCAGTAGCTCCTGTGGCGCCTGTAGCACCTGTGGCACCCGTTGCTCCGGTAGCACCTGTGGCACCTGTGGCGCCTGTGGCACCTGTTGAACCAGTAGCACCCGTAGCACCTGTTGAACCCGTAGCACCCGTAGCACCTGTGGCGCCTGTGGCTCCGGTGGCCCCCGTGGCGCCCGTCGCACCTGTGGCTCCAGTAGCACCAGTAGCCCCGGTAGCTCCTGTAGCACCTGTAGCCCCTGTAGCACCTGTGGCCCCTGTTCGACCAGTAATACCAGTGGCACCTGTGGCTCCGGTAGCGCCGGTGGCGCCTGTAGCTCCGGTAGGACCTGTTCTTCCTGTGATTCCTGTGGCACCAGTAGCACCAGTCGCGCCTGTGGCACCTGTAGCTCCGGTCGCTCCTGTTCGACCAGTAATACCTGTAGCACCTGTGGCACCTGTCGCACCTGTGGCACCTGTGGCTCCCGTAGCTCCGGTAGCTCCCGTTGCTCCCGTTGCACCTGTTGCGCCGGTGTCTCCGGTTGCCCCTGTGGCCCCTGTAGCACCTGTAGCACCAGTGGCTCCTGTAGCACCTGTTGCACCTGTAGCGCCTGTAGCGCCTGTAGCTCCGGTTGCTCCAGTTGCCCCGGTCGCCCCAGTTGCACCTGTCGAACCGGTGTCCCCTGTGGGTCCGGTAATACCTGTTGAACCTGTAAATCCTGTCGCACCAGTGGCACCTGTAGATCCTGTGGCTCCTGTTGCACCTGTCGGTCCCGTACGTCCCGTAATACCCGTGGCACCTGTGGCTCCGGTAGCTCCTGTGGCACCAGTGGCACCTGTGGCTCCGGTAGCTCCTGTGGCACCAGTTGCGCCTGTTGCACCTGTAGCGCCTGTGGCTCCTGTTGCACCAGTCCGGCCAGTGATACCCGTCGCACCAGTTGCACCTGTTGCACCTGTTGCTCCAGTCGCACCAGTTGCGCCTGTAGCGCCAGTAGCTCCTGTGGCACCGGTGGCTCCTGTAGCCCCTGTTGATCCGGTTGGACCTGTTATACCTGTCGCACCTGTGGCTCCTGTCGCTCCTGTGGCACCTGTATCACCTGTGGCCCCTGTAGCACCAGTTCTTCCAGTGATACCTGTTGCACCGGTTGCACCTGTGGCACCAGTATCCCCTGTGGCTCCTGTGGCCCCTGTAGCACCAGTTGCTCCTGTGGCCCCTGTAGCACCTGTCGCACCGGTATCCCCTGTGGCTCCTGTTGCACCTGTCGCACCTGTTGCACCCGTGGATCCAGTTGCACCTGTATCACCGGTAGCTCCGGTCGCACCTGTCGCACCTGTTGCACCCGTTGCTCCTGTGGCGCCTGTGGCCCCTGTAGCACCAGTATCCCCTGTTGGTCCAGTGATACCAGTTGCTCCGGTAGCGCCTGTGGCTCCCGTGGATCCCGTATCCCCTGTTGGTCCTGTGATCCCAGTTGCCCCGGTCGCACCAGTTGCACCTGTCGAACCGGTGTCCCCTGTGGGTCCGGTAATACCCGTTGAACCTGTAAATCCAGTCGCACCAGTTGCACCTGTCGAACCGGTATCTCCTGTGGGTCCAGTAATACCTGTCGCTCCAGTAAACCCTGTCGCACCAGTTGCACCTGTTGAACCGGTATCTCCTGTGGGTCCAGTAATACCCGTTGAACCTGTAAATCCTGTCGCACCAGTTGCACCTGTCGAACCGGTATCTCCTGTGGGTCCAGTAATACCTGTCGCTCCAGTAAATCCAGTTGCACCAGTGGCACCTGTCGAACCTGTATCACCAGTGGGTCCAGTAATACCTGTCGCTCCAGTAAATCCAGTTGCACCAGTGGCGCCTGTCGAACCTGTCGAACCTGTTGCGCCAGTAGCACCAGTGGCACCCGTAGCACCAGTAGCTCCCGTCGCGCCTGTAGCACCGGTCGAACCTGTTGCGCCTGTGGATCCCGTAGCGCCTGTAGCTCCCGTCGCGCCTGTAGCACCTGTAGCGCCTGTGGCTCCCGTCGCGCCTGTTGCTCCCGTTGGTCCTGTCCGTCCAGTGACACCCTCTAATCCAACAACAATCCCACGGGAGTTTAGAAAAAGTTGTGAGGTTACATTCGCCATATTTCTGATGGTAATATATGTAGTAACCGGATCTGTACCGACGAGAAAAGGTTCTCCTACAATTTGGTAAAACGTCGTATCCTCATTATTATCGTCCATCGCCACTATCATTGGTCCACTAAGAAGTTGAGCATTGTCATCTGTACTCTGAATCGTGGCCGTGGCGTCCGGTGCAATAGTAATACTATTGCTACCATCGGAGAAACCAGAAATGGAAAAGGTGAACAACGGTCCAGGTGGTCCAGTAATACCTGTGGCACCGGTTGGTCCTGTAATACCAGTCGGTCCGGTGGCACCGGTAGCACCTGTAAAACCCGTCGCCCCTGTAGATCCAGTGGCACCAGTCGATCCAGTCGAACCTGTGGCACCTGTTGCTCCCGTGGCTCCTGTTGCTCCTGTGGCTCCAGTCGCACCTGTGGCTCCTGTCGCTCCAGTACTTCCAGTTGCACCTGTGTGACCTGTGATTCCTTTACCAGTCGCTCCGGTACTTCCAGTGGATCCCGTCGCACCCGTTATTCCAGTAGCACCTGTACCACCAAGGCCCGTCATTCCTGTAGGTCCGGTGATTCCTGTGGGACCGGTGGGGCCTGTTGCACCTGTCGCACCTGTCGAACCAGTCGCCCCTGTTGCCCCGGTATGCCCTTCACCTGTAATTCCCGTAGAACCAGTATGCCCTGTTGTTCCAAATCCGGTAGGCCCCGTTATACCTGTATGACCAGTATGTCCTGTGGCTCCTGTCCATCCAGAAGCTCCCGTATGTCCCGTAATTCCGGCTCCAGTGTGGCCTGTATTTCCAGTAGCTCCAGTCCAACCAGACGCTCCTGTATGTCCTGTAACACCAGATCCTGTGATACCCGTGTGACCTGTAGCTCCAGTCCATCCTGAGGCTCCTGTATGTCCTGTAACACCAGATCCTGTGATACCCGTGTGACCTGTGGATCCAGTCCAACCAGAGGCTCCTGTATGTCCTGTAACACCAGATCCGGTAATCCCTGTATGACCTGTCGCTCCATAACCAGTTGGACCGGTTAAACCTGTCATTCCAGTTGGACCCGTGTATCCCGTATCTCCCGTGTTACCAAAACCTGTTGCTCCAGTAACCCCCGTGACTCCAGTTGGACCCGTAAATCCCGTATGTCCTGTGTTACCAAAACCCGTCGCGCCAGTAAACCCTGTAACTCCAGTTGAACCCGTTTTCCCGGTTGCACCCGTTGCTCCAGTCACTCCCGTCGGCCCTGTGGATCCCGTCAATCCTGTGGAGCCGGTCGAACCAGTGCTTCCCGTTATTCCTGTACTACCAGTAGACCCGGTAATTCCGGTACTTCCTGTAATACCCGTCGCTCCAGTGGAACCAGTGGTTCCCGTCGATCCTGTTGGTCCAGTTGCACCCGTCGAACCAGTCGCACCTGTACCTCCAGTGGAACCTGTAAAACCAGTTGCTCCCGTCATTCCAGTTGCACCAGTTGAACCCGTTACCCCTGTACTTCCAGTGAAACCGGATGCTCCAGTTGTCCCCGTAGCACCAGTAAAACCAGTTGCACCTGTTGCACCTGTTGCACCTGTCGAGCCTGTATCGCCTGTTGGACCTGTATATCCTGTCGCGCCTGTAAATCCAGTCGTACCTGTTATACCTGTTGCCCCAGTATTTCCAGAAATCCCAGTAGCACCAGTGGCGCCGGTGATACCAGTTGCACCTGTGGAGCCAGTAGCACCTGTTGCTCCGGTCGCGCCAGTAAATCCTGTTATTCCTGTAAACCCAGTAACACCAGTCACCCCAGTGGCCCCGGTCACACCCGTAATTCCACACGGACCTTGTGGACCCACCAAAACCACGCTGGAATTCTCACTCCATGATCCTGTTTCATGATTTGTGTTCAATATGGTAAACCGATAACCTCCTTGATAGGACTCTTTATCGATGATTTGATAGTAACTCGTATTATCACTAGCGTCACTAATCACAATATAGGCATTTGCGCTGAAATATTGCGCAAGCTCTTGATCGGAATCGGCAATTAAGTACCCTGTCTCACCAGAAGCAAGCGTATTATTTTCTGCCGCCCGGAAGCTCATAAGAGGACCTGGTGGGCCTGTATGTCCAGTTGCCCCCAATCCGGTTGATCCTGTAAAACCCGTCGAACCTGTGAAACCCGTTACCCCAGTATCACCAGTTCCACCCAATCCAGTAGGTCCCGTTATCCCTGTAAATCCTGTAGCCCCTGTTATACCGGTAGCACCAGTTATACCAGTCGCTCCTGTACTTCCAGTTGATCCAGTAGCACCTGTGACTCCTGTACTTCCAGTTGACCCGGACAAACCGGTAGCTCCCGTCGATCCTGTTACCCCTGTGGCCCCTGTGCTTCCGGTAGGCCCCGACAAACCGGTTGCTCCCGTGCTGCCCGTTACCCCTGTAGCACCTGTGATTCCCGTACTTCCTGTGATTCCTGTGACACCTGTCAATCCTGTCACCCCTGTTGCCCCTGTGGCACCTGTTATTCCTGTTGCTCCAGTGGCACCTGTGGATCCCGTAGCACCTGTTAGTCCTGTTACTCCTGTGGTACCTGTTGTTCCTGTTACTCCCGTGGCACCTGTTGTTCCTGTTATTCCTGTGGTTCCTGTCGATCCTGTGATTCCGGTGTCACCAGTAGCTCCAGTGATACCCGTAATTCCAGTCACTCCTGTCATCCCGGTTGCACCTGTATCACCCGTCGCTCCGGTATAACCTGTTATCCCTGTAAAACCAGTAATACCGGTAAGACCGGTAACTCCTGTAATCCCTGTCGCACCAGTGACTCCCGTTGCGCCGAGACCGGTAGGCCCTGTGGCTCCTGTAATACCGGTACTTCCTGTTACACCTGTGATACCACAGGGACCTTGTGGACCCACTAGCACCACAGAGGAGCCCCCACTCCATAATCCTGTGTCATGATTTACGTTCAATATCGTAAACCGATAGCCTCCTAGATACGACTCCTTATTAACAATCTGATAGTAACTTGTGTTATTACTTGCATCACTAATCACAATATAGGCATTCGCACTGAAATATTGTGCAAGCTCTTGATCGGAGTCTGCAATCAAATAACCCGTCTCACCGGATGCAATTGTCCCCGCATCCGCTGCAATAAACGTCATAAGGGGACCTGGTGGGCCTGTATGTCCAGTTGTCCCCAATCCGGTTGATCCTGTAAAACCTGTGACACCTGTTGTTCCAGTATCACCTGTGGATCCAGTACTTCCGGTGCCACCCGTTGCACCCGTAAAACCCGTTGCACCAGTTGCTCCTGTATCACCTGTGCCTCCAGTAGCCCCTGTGTATCCTGTCACTCCACTTGCTCCTGTTGCCCCTGTCGCACCAGTCGCTCCTGTTCCCCCGGTACTACCGGTGGAACCCGTTTGACCTGTAAAACCAGTATGTCCCGTCGTTCCTGTGTCACCTGTGCTTCCCGTCATACCAGTATTTCCGGTCGTTCCCGTAGCACCAGTGGAACCTGTATCTCCTGTTGCACCCGTCGCCCCGGTATATCCGGTAGGTCCTGTAGCACCAGTAAAACCTGTATGACCCGTGTCACCAGTATGACCCGTAGGTCCTGTGGAACCTGTTATCCCGGTTGCTCCAGTGGCTCCTGTCCGCCCAGTATCCCCTGTTTGTCCGGTATGTCCTGTCATTCCCGTTATCCCCGTCATACCTGTGGCACCTGTATCACCGGTCGCACCCGTCGCCCCGGTATATCCTGTTACACCCGATGCCCCTGTTGTACCTGTTGCTCCAGACACACCGGTGGCACCACTGGCCCCAGTATGACCTGTTATTCCTTTTCCTGTCGCTCCTGTATTACCGGTTGCTCCACTCACGCCTGTGGCCCCGGTATGACCTGTGATTCCACTTCCAGTATGTCCCGTGGTCCCGGTGGCACCGGTATATCCAGATGGTCCCGTATTTCCTGTCACACCTGAACCAGTGATACCTGTAGCTCCAGTCACACCGGTGATACCTTTTCCTGTTGCACCGGTATACCCAGTAGGTCCCGTCGGACCCGTCATTCCCGTAGGACCTGTGGCACCATTCCCAACTGGAACCGTTGGGTCCGCTGCACCCAGACCCCCTGCTGGACCGCCCTCACCTTGGACGCCTGGAGGACCGGTAATGGTAATCGATGCTCCGGCGCTCCAACATGATGTAGAGTTTGATAAATTTAACAAGGTTAATTCTAAATAACATCCGCAGAATTGAAAACGAACTACCTTAAAGTATCCAGCATTCGCAATCAAAACAGATAAGCCGTTTGTTTGGAAAAAATGATTATTTTCTCCCTCTGCCAGCAACACCGTCACTTCGCCATTCGGCTCAACATTTCCAGGAGCCATCAACGTTGCTACCACAATTGGTCCATTCTCACCGGGGGGACCTTGTGGTCCAGGAGGACCCTGTGTCCCCGTAGAAGACACGTTATTGGTGGAAACACTACTTCTTGAAACAGAACTTTGGACTTCATTAGGTGTATTACAACTTTCTTGGCAACTGTTATTATTATCTTTACATCTACTAGCATAATTACGTCGTAGCGGCATTTCTTTTTTATTTAGGGGAAATTAAATTAAAAAATTATTTTTTCGTTATTTCTCTCCCATCCTGCAATTTGACCAAAATTAGTATGATAGGAACCTGCAATTCTCATAAACAAATCCATCCAATCCCAAATTACCTTACGATCACAATCTTCCAAAGTATCGGATTGCCACAGCTTCTTGAAATGATCGACCTTGTCTGTTTTTATGTTACCCCCTGTATACAATATCGTATTTTCTAAAAAAAACTGTTGGTTTCGTTTCGCCACAATTTCTTGCAGTGGCAATAAATCCCGAATAAACCTACCTAAAATATCAGTCACTGGAACTTGATCCTTGATAAACATCCGAATCAATACAAAATCGGACTCCATTGGAAATTGATCAATCAATTCGTCCAAAAAATTCACAAGTTGATTGCGAAATTCTTCTAATAAACGTAACCGTTTTGCTTCGTCCATTTTTCTATATAGGAACGTACTCCTTAAATTAAAAAAAATGATTAATTCTGGTATTTTAGCGGAAACATAAATGATTGTTTTACACAGTGCACCAGTACCTGTTTCACACCTTTTTCATATTTCAGACATTCACATTCGTTTATTTCAGCGTCAACATGAATACAACCATGTCTTTCAAAAACTGTATGACTACATCCTTGCATTCCCGAAAGGAAATCATCTCATTATCATTACAGGTGATATATTACACTCTAAAAATGAACTCTCACCGGAATGTTGTCAGCTGACCTTGGACTTTCTTCAATCTTTGGCAACATTATACCCCACGCTTTTCATCCTTGGCAATCATGATTGTCTCCTCAATAACCTCGATCGAATGGATTCTCTCTCCTCCATCCTCTACGAAAGACACATCCCAAACCTTTATTTTTTACGGAACACCGATGTTTACCGATATGACAATCTCGCATTTTACGTCGATTCTCTTATTGATAATCTTTCACCCTTTTCTGAGAATGTACCCGACTCGTTCACTAACATCGCCCTTTATCATGGCCAAATTGAAGGATGGAAAAATGCAGGTCAATATATTTCGCCAGTCGGCGAACGAACAATTCAGGACTTTCCGAAAATGGATTTTGTACTACTCGGGGATATTCACAAACATCAATTTATGACACCTACGATGGCCTACGCAGGTTCCCTCATCTCCCAAAACTTTGGAGAATTCGACGAACAACACGGTGTTCTAGTATGGAATCTTCCACAAAAAACAACTCACTTTGAAATAATCGATAATCCGTATCGACATGTTCACCTTTCCGTTCGTAATCCAGATTCCTTCGTCTTCGATCATTCGGAGTATTCCACGTCTCACCTTCCTTTACCCCGCCATGGAAAGGTAAAGGTGTTCTCCAGTCTTTCCAATGCTGAAAACAAGGAAACAATCACCAATCTCAAGTCCGCTTTCCCACAGTGCCAATTTCATATGCACGCTTTGATTCCCGACAAACCCAAAACTACGGTTGACAATCTGTTCCATAACGAACAGGAAGTTGTTGCACAATACATACAGGCACAAAACATTCCAGAAGATGACAAAGCCCATATCTTAAAAATCATTTCTACGCAATGGATTGAATCCTCCCTACAACAAAATTTCACATGGGAATTGAAAAAGGTTTCCTTCTCGAACATGTTTGGCTATGGTCCAGACAATACGCTTGAACTACCCACGACCAGTTCCAGTATTATTGGTATTTTTGGAGAAAATTCTTCGGGTAAATCAACCATCATTGAAATTATTACGGTCCTACTTTTTGGAAAGATCACACGATTTGTTCATGGGGCGACAACACCCAAAGAAATCATTAATTTTTCCTGTCAAAAAGCATCTGGATCAATCGAATTCAAGCTGGCTGATGAACATTTTCGAATCGACAAAACATTTGTACGGAACAAAAATCACAAAATAAAAGTGATTGAAAAATTTTTTCGAATTCAGAATGAAAAACAAATCGAGCTCACTGATGAGCAACGAAAAAAAACCGATAAATTCATTGAACAAATTATCGGTAAATATGATATCTTTGCGTATACCAATCTGTTTCTACAACAAAAAGAAAAAAGTTTTCGCGACTACACCCCCATGGAGAAAAAAAAATTCCTGTTTGATTTATTTGGCTACGTATTTTTTGAAAATTTTGAAAAAACAATAAAGGAAAAAGTAAAACAGTACAAAACCCTTGAACAAGCACATCTGAAAAAAATTGACGGTAAGAGTCACTCTACTTTTCAGGAAAAACAAAAATCATTCCAATATGATTTGAAAAAATACGAAGAAAAGATTCAACAAGAGCAACGCAATTTCGATGAGGTTGGATCCAAATTGAAAACATTCTACTGTCAACTGACGACCCCAATAGAAAAGCTGGAAAAAAATGAAAATGATTACTCTCCTGAAATACTTCAAAAACAACAAACAATACACCTTGATCGTATTAAATCATTAGAGAAAAAACAACATCATGTGTCCAATATTCTTGACTCGATCAAGTCAACCAATATTGTCAATCAGCATGAACAATATCTACAAGATGATTTATATCGCCAATATTCACCATTCTTTCCAAAAAATGACTTGCTCGTATGGAAATCTTTCTTCCAAACCGTTAGCATACAAGACACCATTATGAATCTTCAATCGCAAATCACCGAATGCTCAGACGCAATCGAAAAAGTACCCGAAATTTTTGTGGATCCCTCATCCACCTTTTCCGCTGCAGAATATAAAAAAGAAACAAAACAAAAGAGCTTTACCGTCGCTTCATTGGAGATGTACCTGCAATCCTTAGTGAAGCAAATAAAAGTGGATTGTGCTATGCCTTTCTTGCCACAACCTTCTGAGGAAGATTTGCTTGAAGCACAGTCGATCCATGCGGAATTATTAAATGCAGAAAAATCCTTATCAAATGTCTCCAAACTCCTTGCAGACTTTGACAATCTTGAGATTAATCCAAACTGCATCGCTTGTCAAAAGAATCCCCATGTCCGCCAAAAAAAATCATATCAAAAGGAATATACAAACCTTAAAGAGGATATCTTTCCGTTAAAAAATCGTTTGTCAAAAATTTTTCAACGATTCAATCTCTCTAACCAGTCATCACCAGAACAAAATTTGTTGTCATTACAAACCTATCGTAAACAATATCGTGATCATCAGCAAAAGGAACTGGAAAGGCAAAATGCGCACATCCGTAGCATTAAATTAAAAAATACAATTGCTTTGCTTCAAAATGAAGAAGGAAAAATAAGGAAAACAAAACTTATCAATGAAAGGAAACGTTTACAAACCAAATTAGAAAAAGTTGTTTTTTTCACGGAAAATAAGAATATTCTTATTTTTTTAGATGAACTCTGGAAAAAATTTCCATCCAATCAGGATCGTGATTTGTTGTTTAACTTGCACCATCATGAAACAAATTCAAAAGATATTCAAGATGAAATTAGTAAAATTCGATTGTGTCTGGAAGAGGAAAAGAAAATATTTGATTCCATGAATAAAATATGGGAAAAAGACTGCAAGCTGTACCAAAAGCTCTGTTCTTTGGAAACACAAAAAAAAAAATCAAACGCAACATTGCAACAATTATCAAAAGAATATCAAAAAATGACTACCGCCTTGGAGCTTTTAGGACAAGAATATACCGTATGGAAGGCCGATCATGCAGCCCTCCAAGAGATGACAAATCAAAAGAGACTAAATAATAATATCCTCAAAATTATCGAAAAAGACGGTTTGCCACTGCATTTACTAAAACAGAATATTTCGATCATTGAGGAAAACATAAATATTTTTTGTGAGCCATTTTTATCACGACGTATTCAGTGCCGCGTCGTTCAGAACACAATTGAATTTGGTTGTGAAACCCCACTCATGGACACATTATGTAATTACGTTGGTGGAATGGAGTCCTTTATTATTGATGTTGCGTGTAAACTAACATTTGCAAAATTATCCATGGTTCCAAAATCAAACTTCTTTATCATTGACGAAGGTATTAGCGTGTTGGACAAACAACATCTCCATAATATTGACCAGTTCTTTACCTTTCTTTCCAGTATTACACAAAACATCCTTCTTATTAGTCATATTCCCCAAATTAAGGATTTTGTAGACACTGCAATCTCCGTCGAAAAACGTGGTCATTTTAGTCACCTTCGTTCTTAATCATCCTCTTCTTCGTTGTACTGTTTTATCGAAACAGCACTGAGAATCGATATGGTGACAACAACAACAAAACTAACGAACCACACAATTGTATTGTATTGTTTCATTTTTTGAATAAACTTTGTATCTTTCGTTTTCTCTCCTCCCACGGGGAGAACTACCATGACGAATGAAACAAGCACATGTATTAAAGCTAACACAAATATTGACCAAAGCAAGGATTTGTTCATTTTCTTTAAAGATATATTTTTTTTTTTTCTATAAAAAAATATGAGTTGCGATCCTAATCTTGCTGGCACAATTGGAGCACAATTTGTTGGATTGTTCTCTAGTGAATCATCACAAATAATGGACACTGGTTCATCACGCCTTTCTGACCAATTGCAGAGTTTACAAGGTGAATTACGATCGACCTTGAACAGTTTTTTCTTATCTTTTTGTACCTTCAATAATGATTTACAACGTGCGCTGATACAGGATTTTCAAGCATCCCAAGCTGCTTTTCGTGAACTGATTCAATTAAATAATGCGAACGTCAGTCTACAATTAGCGATGGAAAAAATTGAAATCGTGGGCGTATACGGGTTGTTTTTTATAATTTTTATTTATTTATTGTTTCTATAAAATCATGAGTTGTGGAAGTGCCGCGGATCAAACTTCTGAATATTTTGCTCAGTTTGGGACGAAGTCACTTGCGATTCTTGGATTTAGTCCAGAAGAGCTTTCTTTCCATACAAGAGAATCTAGTCGACAACAACAACTAATGGACCTCCAAGATGAATACCAAGACATCATTAATACATCCTTCCTGGCCTATGCACAACAAAGCAACTGGGATCTGATTAACGACGACTTTCAAGACTATATTGCAACGTCAAATGCTTTTATGAATAATAGTAATTTGACACTCACTGTCCAACTAAAATCCCAACAAATCCTGTTAATTGGAGTCTATTTACTTTTTTTCATAATATATTTTTATTTAATTTTTTTCACCTAAATAAGAAAAAATGGGAAAATGTGCCGATGCAAGTAATGCTGATTGGTGGGGACAATTTGGAAGGAATCTCCTAGGATGTTTTGGTATTCCATCTGACGCGATCAAGGGGTCCAAATTGCAACATCGTATGGACACCGTAAACAAACTCAAAGGACAGTTACAAAATGTCACCGATATCCTTGGCTTAAAATATATTCAACTCGAATCGGATATAGCACAAGATTATTTTAACGACATACAGGCCTATAACAAATATCTTTATGATAATATGAATTACAATGATGTCCTTATCAAGAACGAGGTGGCTTTGGAACAACTTGAAATTATTGCAATCTATGTTCTGTTTTTTATCGTATATTTATATCTCCTTTATTTGTGATTATTTGTGCTTACCCGGGTTAAATTTAAGTAACAACTGTAATATTTTTAGCAAAATAATAGCACCAAGAAAAACCGCTACACCAATAATTACTTTACCAATATTGTCGAACGTCCAATTCAAGCCATTGAAAAGATCGTTTGCGGCATCATTTAATTCATTTAACTGATTACCAAGAATATCCATCCATGAATATTGCTTCCAAACGAAATACGATTTTCCATCTTGTGGACACACAGGATCATCCAACGAAGGTATGTTCTCGGGAGCTGAGCAATAGTCCGTTTTTCCTAAAAATTTGGCACAAACAGGACCATTAGCGATGTCAGCGGTGGCGCTCGGACACGCAGTTTGGAGATCATAGGAACCCAGCCCCTGTTCTGAAGCGTTTACAACCGTTACATCACTTTCACTTTCTGTTGATAATATAGCTGGACATTGACATGCACTTGTTTCTTTTGAATAATCCTTACAATTGATTGGATTTTCTGTCGCTCCCTTTATAAAATAGCAGTCCGTTTTATATTTTGCAACAAGCCAATCAAGAAGAATGACTGATCCTATTGTAGCCAGCCACGCAAGAAGTTTTGCCAATCCTGTTAAAACCTTTTTTGTTATTTTTCCTTTACTTTGCTTATCGTTTAATTTGTTTTCGGCATCGTCATTCACGTCTTGTTTATTTTGATCGCGGGCTTTATTGACATCATCATCACAGACGTCTGGGTCTGCCCTCAAGGAATAAAAACCAGATCTTTTAAATATGTTAAATCCATTTTTTGTTTGTGTGTTTTTTGTTTTCGAAGCCTTCCTCACCACATTATCTTGCATTCGTTGTACTTTATTGGAAGTGTTTACTTTGTCAGCAGGGGATGCGTCTACATCCAGTTTTATTGAGATATATTTCATCGTGGCAGTTATACTGGTTACAGAAGTTTGATAGTCGGCTGGACTTGATGTTGATTTACCATAGTAAGCATCGACATAGTTGGAGATAAACGTTTCGGTTTTTTCGTCCAATTGGTCTTGTTCAACCCCTCCTTCCTGTTTTTGAAGATCCGAAAAGTCATCTAAAATTTCTTCCGCCCCAGCTTTATTGAGAACATCCCTTGGCATGGGATCGGAACCCGGTATCCCCGTCTCATCAGGCATAGATGGTTCTAGTGTTGGCTCTCCCAGTTTGATGTTTTTGTTTCTCCGGTATGGTATAGATCGAATCATAGTTCGTTTATAAAATCTTTTTTTTTTTTTTTTAATTTATAAATGCCGGAGTCTAATTCATTTGGTCTTTATAAATGGACAATATATTTTATAGGATCATTTCTGATAATTACAAGTATTTATCTACTTTATGTCTACTTTTTGAAATACAAAGATAACAAATATCTATATATTGCCGCTACATTAAACTCTTTGGGTTTCCTTTTCCTTTATCTCGAGAGTAAAGTAGGGACAAACAAAATGCTCCAATACACATTATTGTTCACATTGTTAATCTTCTTTATACTCTATACTATCATTACCATTTTGGGGACCGGTGATCTTTTCCATTCTGTTCAAAATATATCTTATGATCCAGTATCAAATCTGGAAACGCATGATACGAACATCCGGTTTACCTCTTCGTTTTCCCCACTTACAAATCCTCCACCAGGAACCTATTTGGGATATGGCTACATGGAGGACGGTACAACACAGAATTTCTACAGTGATATTATGAATGTGGCACCTACGGAGGATAGTGGTGGTTTTAGTTTCTTGACTGCCACAGCTGGTTCTACCTTTCTGCCAACAAAAATTTTTAGTATAAACAAAGATGGAATTTCCTTTAATACTACGAGCTTCGAGGACAACCCGGTTGTCCGGTTTGGAGATGACAACGATGCCCCGAGAATCACAGCAATGACAAACACAAAAGGTTCGCATAAACCTCCTTTTCACGGTTTCTTCTTTACGCATACTTATTGCGACGAAGTAGGTCATGACGTTGCACTTACCCTGCATGGGAAGCAAACAAAAGTATATTCCTTAAATGATCACATTCAATTTACAGACGGGGAAATTCGACATTCGCATTACGATAAAAATCCGGTAGAGATTACGACATGGTGTTTCAGTCATTAATCAATTTCTTCCAAAAAAAAAATATATATATAAATAAAATATCATGCCTGTGACCGTAGCATTGTCCGATATTTCCAGCATCAGTTACATATTTTTCTATCTATCAATACTCGCAATTATGCTAACTGCAGTTTCATTTCTCCAATTTTTTATTGCCAAACGAGGAACAGATGTCATTTATTTCGGTGCAGGGGCTGCTTATTTTGTATCTTTTTTTGCAGGTATGAGCACCCTTTGCCAAACCAGGGAAACATTTTTCGTATATTATTATGTTTTTAGCATCCTCTTCTTTATCTGTATGTTTAGTATCGTAGTTGTCATTTCGGCGGGATGCTTGCTTCCAGGTACAACAAAGATAACTTATGAAAAAGATCGGAATTTGGAAACTCATGGAACGAACTTTTATGTGAATGGAGATTTTGCTGATTTGGCAAATGAAGCACCTTTCGGAACTTACGTAACCAATGATATTTTTACAAATGGTACGACTAATATTGTTTCGATTTCCGAAGGACCAGGCTTTTATTTTTATACTCAAAAAACATCAGATTCGGAACTGAAGCCTAAATTGCAATTCACAGTCAATGCAGCAGGGGTCAGTCCGAAAGTTATAGCAACCGTTCCATACGAATCGAATATCCAATGGACTTCCGACAGCACAAAATCTTGCCGGTTGATTGGCAAACGATTCAATAACATTGCAGGATTGCCCTTATCAAAAGATGGCATCTATCTTTTTTGTCTTTCCCAAACTGAAGACGTGGAAATGGAACCAGAAAATTGTGGATTTTGTCTCTTTTTTCAAAACAAAATAATTCATCATTGGAGTTTACATCCAACAATGGAAACAAAACAGAACATGTTAAAATACAAGAATGATACCAAAATAGATAAGGCGACACTGTGGAAAATGACATGTCATGCATGACCAATAAAAAAAAAGCAGGACTACAAAAGAGAATAATTTTAAAATTATAAAATTTTAATTACTAGATTGCATACAGGTTTTCATTTTTCTTTGTTTTTCAGGTTTGTTATGATTTGTTTTGTGTAAAATTTTTCTGTCAACATTTTGAATTTCTACTCGTGAAATACTGTTCAGGAAGATGAAAGAACCGCCTCCAAACTCACCACATCGGGGACTGTGAGACAGAAGGTGGGGGATGGGGTGGATCAGGCGATATCTTGTGATGCACCAGGTCAGATGGGTGCAGGATGCAGCTGAAGGCCGATGGGGAGGGAAAAGCAAAAGAATGAATATTTGCAGGTGGGAGGGGAGACGGGGGCGTCGGGGGAAGCAGCGAGGGAGAACGCGCAACAGAAGGTGGAGGATGTGAAG
>NZGS01000104.1 GCA_002690995.1 Rhodospirillaceae bacterium | reverse complement strand
TTCAGTAGGTTCTCAAGTTTGTTTCTTTGGTCAACTGCTTCCAATTTATCCGAAAAATTTTTTGAGCCCGCCAACATAGCAATTGTACTGGGAATAAGCAGCACCATGGTTAGCGACAAAATTGTTAAAGAAATCAAAAGTTCAAGTAGAGTAAAACCTTGATCGCAGTTCCGTTTCATTTAAAGGCCTGTTTTCTTGAACTGCGAACTGTTTTGAACTCATAAATCGTATTGGCATTAAAAACTAGAGTTTTTAGGTCAAGCAGTTGTAAGTCTGTTTTTGATATTAATTGAGCAGTATAAGGCTTGTGTCGTTCGGTTATTATAAGCTTCCAAGACCAATCAGAATTTAATTCGCCGTTTTCGGTCCCTGGTTTGAGGGGATATTCAACCCCAGCGCTACTAAAAATAGTTTTTGCTAAGTTTGCAGCGATAGTGGCATCTTCCGCTCTTTTGACCTGTGCAGCGCTGTTACGCCCGATTTGCAATAGCGTCAGCAGAATCATAGCTATAATTGTTAGCCCTACCAAGCTCTCCAGCAGTGAAAAGCCATGATCTTTTTTCATTGCAGAATGATGTCGGAGTTCTCTGAGGATCCCCCGGGAAGTCCGTCAGCACCGTAGCTCTTTAGACTGTAGGGTTTGCCTTTATTTCCGGGTGTGGTGTAGACATAAACTCCCCCCCATGGATCTTTTGGCACTTCGTTGGATTTTAAGTAAGGACCACTCCAGCGATCTAAACCTTCTGGTTGTTCTATTAATATTTTCAAGCCTTCCTCTTCATTAGGATAGCGTCCAACATCGAGGTTAAATAAATCGAGTGAGAGTCTTATATTTTCTAACTGGACGCGAGCTACGTCACTTTTTGCATTACCTAACATTTTCATCACTTGTGGTCCTGCAATTGTAGTCAGCAAGCCTATTATGACAAGAACGACAAGTAATTCCAGAAGTGTGAAGCCAGATTGTGTTTTTTCTGATCGAAGATTTTTTTCTTTTCTAGAGCACATTGTGGTCATTTCATATAAAGCTAGCGTTCAAACTCATTGTAACGGATATTAGAGCAAAAATAATTAAGGCGATAACGCATCCAGCAAAAAGTATCACGGCGGGTTCGACTAAAGACATTATTGATTTCACTTTTCTTGCATTATCTGCAGCTAGGAAGTCGGCTGCTTTATCTAGCATGATTTCGTAGTTGCCGGTATCCCCGCCTGTACGTGAAAGCTGAATTGCAGCATCAGGGAAAAGACCAGTTTCAGCCATTGCGTCTGTTAAATTAACGCCTTTTTCCACTTGATCAGCCAACGCTTTTCCTCGTTCTTGCATTTTGTTAAATGAATAAAGGTCAGCACATAAACGCAGCGCGTCCTGTATTGGAATATCATGTCGTAATAATAAAGCTAAACTGCGGCACCATTTCCCCACTTCAGTTGAATTGGTGATAGGCCCCAAAATAGGCATGCTTAACAGTAAACTTTGGCGGAAAGTTAATCCTACCGGGCTTAAAATTAGTAACAGAACTATTAAAATAAAGCCTCCCAATATCATGCCATATTGTGTCAAAAAATTGGCCAATGAGAAAACGAAGTTACTAATTAGGGAAAGCTCAAGCTCGTTCTGGCTTGCGATCGTTTCAAATCTAGGGACAACGAAAGTAAATAGAAATATTGTTGAGGCGAATGCCGAAACGGCGAGTATGCAAGGATATACAAAAGCAGTTTTTATCTGTTCAGATAGATCACCCTTTTTCCTATGATGATCATACAATTGATTAAATCCCTCCGCAAGTTTACCGGTTTGCCAGCAAGACTTAATCAACGCTTTATCAAAGGCGTCGAAAAATTTTGCCTCTCGATCAAGAATTTCCGGTAAAGTGCTCCCTTTTTCCAGTTCCCCTGCTACTTTAGTAGAGAAGCTTGAAAAAAGTTTTGAGGTTGAATCTCTACCAATACTTCTAAAACTTCTCTCTATAGATACGCCTGCGTCGAGCAATAAATTCAGTTGTTGCAAAAATAAGATTAACTGTCCACTTTCACTTGATCTCATGGGCATGAGGTCTGCCTTATTTAAATAACATTTAATTGGCTTGTAATTTCTTCGGCACTGGTTTGCAGGCTAGTTATGCTGTCTTTTATTTCATAGGGTTTTAGGTTTACGTTGTCGACGACTTTATCACACCCTTCCAAATTACCGTTCTTTAGAAGATATTGGCGAAGTCTATCATCTAAGCTTAGTATTTCCATGATCGCTACTCTTCCATTATACCCAGTTTGGTGGCACGTACTGCAACCTTGTGAGCTGGCAATAATTTCATCTTGCGTCAAGCCAAAAGCTACTGTCTCTGATGGCGTCGCTTTTCTTTCCCTCCTGCAACTAGTGCATAACTTTTTAATTAGGCGTTGGCCGATCACACCTTTTAAGGCAGCGCTTATAAGAAAAGGCTCAATTCCCATATCGATTAAACGTGTCACGGCGCTAAGCGCAGTATTTGTATGCAGGGAGGAAATAACTAGATGTCCGGTCAATGCAGCTTGTGTTGCTAGTCTCGCTGTTTCAGCGTCTCTTATTTCACCGACCATAATAATATCTGGATCTTGACGAAGAACAGATCTCAATAAATTTGAGAAGTTTAGGCCGATTGATGGGTTTACTTGGATTTGATTTATGCCGTCTAATCTGTACTCTATTGGATCTTCTAGCGTAATGATTTTATGAGAACGCTGATTTATCTCATTTAGTATTGCATAAAGCGTGGTTGTTTTTCCGCTTCCTGTTGGTCCAGAAGTCAGTATCATGCCGCTTCGGTTATCTAGTAGTTTTCTTAGCCTTGATAAATTTTCACTGCTTGTATTGAGCCCGTTTAAATTTTTCGGGCTGCTGCTAGGATCTAGAAGCCTAAGTGCTAAGCTCTCTCCATTTATTGTTGGGACAGACGAAATTCGCATGTCAATTTCTCGTCCATTTGCTGAAATTGTGGCTCGTCCGTCTTGCGGCAATCGTTTTTCCGCAACATTTAAATTCCCAATAATTTTTATCCTGCTTATCAGCATATCAGAAATATACTTTGGGGGTGTGTTTCCCAGCTCTATTAGCTGTCCATCAATCCGATAACGTGTTTTTAGACTTGTTTCGAAAGCCTCTACATGTAGATCAGAGGCACCATGATTTATAGCCGTATTAATTAATTCATCGAATATTTTATCGGCCGGACCGTTCTCTTTTCTAGGGGCGGGGTCGTTATTTAAATTTAAAGTAGTATCAGCCTCTTTTATCAAATCTTTCTTGTACAATCGGTCAAAGGCCCTATCAAGGTGATGTTTCTCTGCGATGCAGACTTTAATGTTTTTATTGATCAGAAGTTTCAATGATTGAAGACTGGTCTCATCAAATGGATCAGCCATTGCTATTGTTAATTCATCATCATTTTCAGCGAGCGGAAGTATTCTATTTTGACGAAGAAAGGAGTAGCTGGCACCACCAGCTTCAATTGCCCTGTCAGGGAATTCAGAGGGCTGGGCTACGGTGATTTTCAAATATTCAGCAATAACTTGTGTCATTGCTTTTTGGTCGATTAGACCATTTTCTAAAAGTATTTTATCCGGTCGTGATGCTGAATTCAGATCTGATGGTAATCTGCTGTCGCCGCGCTTTATTAAGCCATTGCTATCTAGCATGTCCAACAGCCTATTCGAATCTATCATACATACCTCTTGAGAAGTTCTATTTCTACTATTACCTCTTTAGGCATCACTTATAAAGCGGCTTGTAAAACATTAATATAATGGACAAGAAATCAAAATAATGAATAGTATTAATTAGCAATCACAATAAAGAGGGTAAGATGCAAGATATTTATTCCGACAGATCATACGGAGAAGATAAAGTTGGATTTGGCGAGCGACTTGGCATTTTGGTGGTAGACTTTCAGAAGGCTTTTACGGATGGACGCTTTCCTATGGGAGGAAGTGACCGCATTGATAAGGCGGTTGAAAACACGGCAAGGCTATTAAGTGTTGCGCGAGAAAAAAATATCCCTGTCGCGAGTTGCTTCGTTGCTTACCCAAACCTTGCCTCTATGCCATATTGGAAAGTGGGTGCAATTAAGGAAACATTATTTGAAGGTTCTGAGGCCGCTGAACTTGATCCTAGGATTGCAGACCATAAATATGATTACGTTTTTCAAAAAGAAGGGGCGTCGGCGTTCTTCATGACGCCATGCTCAGCCTTTTTCACAAAACATAAAGTCGATACTATCGCTGTGACTGGGTGTGTAACCAGTGGTTGTGTGCGAGCGTCGGCGGTGGACTCATTTCAATTTGGTTTTAGAACTATGTTGGTTGACGATTGTTCTGGTGACCACGACGAGGGACCGCATCAGGATACAATGAGAGATGTTGGTCGCAGGTATGCAGATGTTGTTCGAAGTGATGATGTCATAAATTTTATGATGCGCAATAATTAAAAGTTATCTTCAGAATTTTGCCTAAATTTGCTGGTCAACAGTACCACGGTGAATAGGTCATCAGAATCTGTCCAATAATCCGCAGGGAAAAAACCAGCGGCTTCCGCCAAATGGGAGAAACTTCTGTGAGTGTATTTGTAACAATTTTCAGTGTGAATGGTCTCATTTAAATCAAAGCTAAACTTGATACCCGAAATACAGACAGTTTGAACTGCAAGGCTACGTAAATGCATTTCGACGCGGTGATGTTCCTCGTTGTATGAGGCGATGTGCTCAAAGTTGTTTAAATTGAAGTTACCACCAAGCTCTCTATTTATTCGTATTAAAATATTTTTATTGAATTCGGAAGTGACGCCCGCTTCATCGTTATAGGCCTTCAAAATAGTATCGCGATCTTTTTGCAGGTCTACGCCTATAAGCATCAATCCATTTTCCCCAACTGTGGCCTTGACTGATTTAAGGAAATCAATGGCGCCCTCTTTCTCGAAGTTGCCTATGGTTGAACCAGGGAAAAATGCAACTTGTTTTTCTGCATTGAGTAATGCTTTTGGGAGTTTGACGGGTTTAGTAAAGTCGCCGCTTATAGGTAAAACATTCAGGTGGGGGAATTCAGTTTTAATTTTTTTAGCGGCTACCTTGAGCTGCTCTTTTGAAATGTCGAGAGGTACGAGGGCACTAGGTTTTTCTAGCGCCTCAAGAATTATTTTTACTTTTTCAAGTGCACCCGATCCATATTCAATTAGCGTGGCATTGGGGCCGATTTTCCGTGCAATTTCGGCCACATTGTTTTTTAGAATCATTGTTTCAGTTCGGGTTGGATAATATTCTGGTGTACTGCAAATACGTTCGAAAATTTTTGCACCGAACTCGTCGTAAAAGTATTTTGGGCTCAGTTGTTTCTGCGCCAAGGACAAACCCTTAATAACGTCGTCTAAAAAAGTCTTTGCTTCTGATGTTTCCATATTTTTTTCAGTTAAAAGGTTTTGCTGATCTATGTTTCAGCATCTTTGGCTAATCTGAACGCACTGATCTTCTAAGGTGAGCCTCTCAGCCAATAGCTTTGTTTGAGATCTTATTTTGTTATAGGTAATCGACAGTTTTGTTTTAGTGTCTTTGGAACTATATAAGTTCCCAATATCTTGGTTCATTTATACTCTCTTAATTTTCACTTGCCCAAGATACGTATTCGTAGACCTTGTTACTAGCGTTTGATCAATAAAATTTTGTTACAGTGATATCGAAAGAATATCTATAGTTTTTTTATTAATTTTGCAACAGATTGCATGATAACTTCTGATTGATCTTCAGGAACGTAGAAATATGAACCGGGCCGAAAATCATAACCTAAGTCGCCCAATAACCGTCTTTGTCTGGGAGTTGCTCGTTCGGCCGTCTCGGGGATTTTTTCGAAATCATAACACCGCATAAACATTTGGCAATAATTATACAAAAGGGTTTTGCGGCCATTTCCAGAATTATTTGGGGCTGGCCCATGCCAAAGGGCGTGGGAAAAAATATAACAATCTCCAGCCTTTCCATTCAGTTGCACTGCGCCTGGGCTATTTGGTCCAATTGGAGGTTCTTTATTAAACTGTATCGGTCTCATGTGGCTCCCAGGAAAGACCGTAAAGTTTCCGCTGTCGGAACCCTCAACATCCGATAACAGATACATGGCCTTAACTGCTATTGGTCGGCTTGTCTCGGTTACGCGGATCTCTCTCTGGCCTTCTCCGCCATCGGTATGAATATAACCAGGAAAACCATCTCCAGACCCCCTGACAATTGCTTGGGACATACTAAAAATGATGTTCGGTCCCATTATATCAACGATTAGATCAAATACGTTCTCCTTATCAATCAGATCAATAAACGCCTGATTATATGGAAGAATATCGCGCCGATCCATGAAAGCTTCTGGGTCCTGATCTATGCATTTTTCGACCCATCCATAATGACCGCGCGGTAGCATACCTGATAGTGGTTCCCACCCAGGAAGTTTGCGAAATCGATCGATCTCAGAGGAAAAGAACTCTACCTCATCGGGCTTCAAGGCGCCCTCTATACACAGATATCCATCTACAGCCCATTGGGTACGTTGCTCTTCTGTTAGCCGTTGCATGATTTGAAGCCTCCATAGGAATATTTGTTTGCGATTGTCAGACTTCTTTTAAGTGTCCAACTTCCCATATGCTGAATTATTTTGGCTAAAACTTTACAACGAGATTTACAAACTAAAAAATATATTTCTGTAACTCGTATGTGTTTTCCTTAAAAAACCTTTGCTTCAGATAAGTTTATTGGTTTCTCTTTACATATTCGGCCGCCGCTTATCGGCCAGGATTTTCTTTGTCTTTTTTTAAACGGGCTTCTAAATATGAGAAAAGAAGATATTTTAAACGTGGCTCCCCGGCTTCTGACGAATTGTCAACGTGAGGAATATTTTGAAAGAGGATTTTTGACGATTACGGATATCGTCTCAGACTCGTGGGCGGAAAAGTTGCAATCGACCTCAAAGAAGTTTCTTCGCGCTAGCACTTCTGTGGAGGAGTCGGGAGACATATATGATTTGGGGCCAAATCATACCAATAGCAAGCCCCACGTTAGACGGTTAAAAGCGCTCGTAGATAGAGACCCAATTTTTTGGGATTTTGCTAGATCAATACTTGCAGACATCGCTGCCGACTTGGTCGGTCCCGACGTAAAATTCCATAGCTCGAAATTAAATTATAAATGGCCAGGTGCTGGCGAGTTAGTCAAGTGGCATCAAGATATTCCGGCCTGGCCTCATACAAATTATAGCCTTGTTACTTTAGGTGTATATTTAGAAAATATAACTGAAGATAACGGTCCTCTTGTTTGCATTCCTGGTAGCCACTTAGGTCCTATTTTTTCCCATATGGATGACGCAAATCAGTGGGTTGGATCTATTTCCTCAGAAGATTTGCTCAAAGTTGAGCTGGCGGATGGTGTAAAAAAGTTAGGTGGAGCTGGTACAGTAGTCGCAATAAATTGCAGAACGATACATGGCTCCGGTTCGAATGAGTCACAGAACGTACGATCGCTTCCCCTGTATGTTTATTCTTCGGCCGATGCATTTCCATGGATGGCACAGCCGACTCCTACATCAAAGACAGGACAGATAGTGCGCGGCACGGCAGCTAGATTAGCTCATCTGGACGCCAGTTATTGTCCAGTTCCTCCAGACTGGGAAAAAGTTGGTTATAATTCAATATTTGCATCACAGGATCCTACAACATTAGAAAAATAGCGAAGGGTCAAAGTAAGTTTAAGCTTTATGATAATGGAGATGTAGATGGAACTTTTGTTGGAGAATGCTCATGCTATTGTAGTTCAAGTTATGAGAAAGTTTGAACAGAATACAGAATACGCAAACATAATTGCAGATCATATTATCGATTGTGAACTGCGGGGCTTAAGTTACGGGGGGCTGGCGCGTATTTTGAGTATAACGGAGCGATTGCAGAGAACGGGTAATCCAACAAAGTTAGTAGAAGTCGTTCTTGAAACACCAACATCGGCTCGGCTGAGGGGGCATGATAATTTAGGATATGTCGTTGGCTACAAGGCGACAGAACTTGCCATTTCTAAGGCTAAAGAGACAGGGATTGCCATTGTTGGTGCAAATGAGACCTGGTATACTGGCATGTTATCTTATTTCGCTGAAATGGCTGCTGCCGAAGGTATGATTTCGATCATAGCATCCAACTGTACAGCATGGGTTGCGCCTCATAATGCCGTCGATGGACGTTTTGGGACTAACCCTATCTGCTTTGGATTTCCAAGTCAGGACGTGCCAATAATTTGGGATATTGGAACATCGTCTATAATGCATGCGGAGGTAATGCTTGCAGAGCGTTTAGGACAGGAACTTGACGAAGGTGTAGCGTTTGATGAGACTGGGTTGCCCACGCGCGATCCAAAGTCAGCTTTAGCCGGTGCGTTTGCTCCATGGGGAGGGCATAAAGGAGCAGGTCTTGGAATGGTTGTTCAAATGCTTGGAATATTAGCAGGCTCACCAATTCAACCGCCTGACTTAGCAGACTTCGGCTTTTTAATCATCGTTACAAAGTCGGACTCAATGATGCCAGAACAAAAGTTTCGCGAGATGATATCAGGATATGCAGACTTTGTACGTAGTGCTCGTCCAATGGAGGGTGTTGTTAATAATATCAGAATGCCATTCCAGCGCTCGTATAACGAAAGGGAATTAGCAAAACAAAAAAACACTATTGAAGTAGCTGATACAGTTTATCAAAAGTTAAAAAAAGTAATTGAAAATTAATACTTCCTGAGAGAAGTAAACATGTTTTTCTAATTAAAACAAACAAAGGAAATAATTAATGACTGGACTATATTACGAGCAATTTGAAATCGGTATGGAATTCAAACATTCACTAACCCGAACCGTTACCGAATCCGATAATTTGTTGTTTTGTGCCTTGACCCATAACCCTCAACCTCTCCATCTTGACGAAGAGTTTAGCAAAGAAACTGAGTATGGGCAGCGCATTGTAAATAGTCTTTTCACACTTGGACTGGTCATCGGCGTGTCTGTTGGTGATACCACGCTTGGGACAACAATTGGTAATTTGGGAATGACTGATACACGATTTGCCAATCCGGTATTCCACGGTGACACAATTCGTTCTGTAACAAAAGTTAGAGAGAAACGAGTTTCAAAGTCCCGTCCCAATGCCGGGCTTGTTGTCTTTGAGCATTACGGCTTCAATCAGCGTGATGAAGAAGTTGCTTTTTGTGTCAGAACTGCATTTATGATGAGGACGCCATCATGATAATTCGGTCTTGGTTGTTTGTGCCCGGAGATTCTGAACGTAAACTAGAAAAAGCAAAAACCAATTCTAGCGATGCCCTTATCTTAGATCTCGAAGATAGCGTCTCGGATGATCGTCAAGAATTAGCTAGGGAAATGGTAAGAAAATATCTTCAGGAAAGAAAAGATAGGAAGCGTCAGCAACTTTGGGTTCGTATTAATCCGTTAGATACAGAACTATCCCTTCCAGACCTTGCAGCTGTAATGCCTGGGGCGCCTGATGGAATTTGCTTGCCAAAGGTATATTCGGCAAAAGATGTGAATAAACTAGCCAATTACCTTTCGGCGTTGGAAGCAAGAGAAGGGTTAGAGATAGGTGCCACTAAGATTCTAGTTGTGGCCACGGAAACAGCGGCTTCTCTTTTAAGCTTTCACACCTACCTAGAGGGAGTGACGGATCGTATGACTGCTATCACCTGGGGGGCGGAGGATCTGTCTGCTGCTTTAGGGGCGAGCGATAATATGCACGCAAGTTCAGGTGGGTATGATGATCCCTATTTGATGGCTAAATCATTATGCCTAGCAGCAGCTCGAGCACTAGATGTACAACCGGTTGGTGTTGTTTATGTTAATTATCAAGACATGGACGGACTCTCTACGGATTGTCTGAATGATAGGAAAACAGGATTTATTGGAAAGATTGCTATACATCCTGCTCAGGCGGAAGTGATAAACACAGCTTTCACGCCATCAGATGAAGAGATAAAATATGCGGAAAAAGTTGTTGCTGTATTTGAGCAGAATCCAGGTGTTGGTGTAGTGGGGCTGGATGGCAAAATGCTAGATATGCCACACCTTAAACAAGCAAAAAATCTTCTGTTACTAGCGGCGGAGATAGCGCAAAAAGAGAGTAATTGAATATCAGCTAGAAAATCAAAGATTGGCGCTTGGGCTATTTACGCTACGTTCTCTAGTTTTCTTCTTGTTGGGCTGCAAAGATCGATGTGTAACCGCCTGACCAATCAGGTGGTAGGGGACATGGCTCAGAATCAAACACAGCATATTCAGGTCGTTTCCCTCTCACGACCTGTAGTGCTTCTTTGCATGGGGCGGGGTGAGATGTAATGGTCAATGCATCGGCGGAGGAGTAAGCGTTTATTAAAAGTGGTCGCATTCTATTGGAATTATTCGGCATAGATCCATGAACTGTTCTGCAGTGATGTATGGTTATCGAGCCTGCTTTACCCTTCATCCAGCCAGTCTTAGACGTTGGTAACTTTGCGGCGTCTTCGTCACGCATAGCACCTACCCATTCACCTTCCTTGTTGTAGTGACTGTATATAGGTCCGAATTGACTACCAGGTATAGCCCCCATCGGGCCCATCTCATCATCAACATCGTTCATATATAGGCCGATGGCTAGAACAGAATAATTAGTGTGTGGGTAAAATGGAATATCCTGATGCCACTTTACTTCTTCTCCGCCGCCTCCCCACTTAAAATTCAATTTTGAGTGATGAAATGTGACATCAGGACCAAGTAGGTCCTCGGCAACGTCCACGATAGGGCCCTGACTTGCAAACTCCCAATAAATCGGGTGATGCGACACCGGACTTGTCAGGCGTCTTAGTCGAGGGGTTTCAGAACTATGACCCTGGTCTAAATCAAATTTAGAGTCAGATTGTTTATAGGAGCGACTTTCTTCTATGAATTCGTTAGTTGTATCCCAAATCCGTTTCATCCATTCGGGACTAATAAATTCCTCTAGAACCAAATATCCATCGTTAAAGTATGTTTCTCTTTGCGCCTGCGTTAATACTTTAGGCTCGTGAGCTAATATTGATTCCGGTTTCATGCCAAATTCCCAAATCTTATTATTTTCTTTAATGCATACATTAGTGTCTGAAAAAAACAAGCTTTTGCTGAAAGTGAGCTTGTTTCAAAACCTCACAACCTAAGGACGAAACTCCTCTTTATTTGTTCCTGTGTAATAGGTCTTTAATTGCCGCTCGGTCGCGTCTTTGTGAGCACTTAAGGCAGCCTCGTTAAGGTCAGCTGATGGCGGTGATTCATAATCAAAATTTCCATAAGTGTCTTCGCCTCGCACCAGCATAGCCGAGTCCCGTATTTTTATCTGTTTCACGTATGTTGGAATATATCGTATGGCTAACCCAATTCTTCTATTTGGCGTAGTATTTGGTGAAGAAGCGTGTGCGGCTCGAATATGATGTAGAGAGATTTGTCCCGCTTTGAGTGGTGCGAATACCCCTTCATCCTCGTCAATTTTAAGATCTATCTCCTGACCCCTTGTAAGTAGATTATTAGAATCAAAGGTATCTGTATGATTGACCTGTTCCCATTTGTGGCTGCCCAAAATAAATCGCATTGCCCCGCTCTCTATTGAAGCCTCTGACATGGCAAACCAAGCAGTAATGACATCAGCCGGTTCCAATCCCCAGTAAGTTGAGTCCTGGTGCCAAGACACAAAACTGGGGTCCTGTGCTTCTTTTATGAAAAAGTTCGTTGTCCAGCAGATTATGTTTGGACCAATTAAATCTTCTACTGCATCCAAGATTTTTGGATGTCTTACGATCTCATTTGCCCATGTGAAAAGGAGGTGTACCTTATGGCGCCACTCTTTTTGAATGGGGCCTCCACTTTCTGCTTCGTAGGTTTCTAATTGTCGCGTTAAGAGTTTTGCATCATTTTCGGACATAACCGTCACTGGAAAAACAAGCCCATTTTCTTCGTATTCAGCGATCTGTTTTTCTGAAAGAATTTTAGGCATTGGTTTAAAAGTCCCGAATGTTTGAGAGAGTACAACAGGATCTCTATTTGCTTTCAATGTTTATAAAGAAAAACAGGAAAACTTTCACATAGTTGATGCACCTATTTGCATCTACAAGAATTCTAAGTCAGAAAAGCTCACACGCCCACTGCATCTAAGACAATAACTATTAGTCTTGGTGTCATAGATCCGGCCCTTGTGTACGCCTATTAGTTCAAAGCACAAATAATTAACATCTGTTTACACGAATGAAATCGTTTGCTAGTCAAATACCGTTTCCAGATAATGGCTACCATCGACCATCGCCTCAATAACCGTTGGTCCTTCCGCTTTCAAGGCGCTCTCAAGCGCTTTTTCAAGCTGGGCTTCGTCATAAACACCAACCGCAGGCACACCAAAATAGTGACTGGGAGGTTCATCATACGTAGCCATTTCTACCTGCGAACCATATTGTGCATATTGTCTTTTTTCCTGTTTTATTTGGATTAAAGACAACCACCTGTCATTAAGAACTACTACGGGTATCGACAAATTTTGCCTTCTTGCCGTCGCTAATTCTCCGGCAGTCATCTGAAAGCAGCCATCCCCAATTAGGCAGACTACGGGATGATCTGGTTTAGCAATTTTAGCTGCAATTGCGGCTGGAAGGCCGATACCCATTGACGACCAGCCATTAGTGACATGACAAACTTTGGGTTCAGGTGCTATCCATTGGCTAGCGATTTGATGCGTATGGGCACCGACATCGTAGGTTATAATACCATCTTTCGGTAGAACTTTGCGGACTATATCAATCGCTTTGAAAGGCGTAAAAGACTCCGTTGAAGGACGAAGTGCTTCGTTATAATTTTTGTTGTGTGTATCTAATTCTGATTGCGTCCAGTTGTTCTCTGCGGCTGGGGAGCTTAATAAACGTGATAAAGAGTTTGATAAGTCTCCCGTCACTTCGCCTACTAGCTTTACGCTCTCGTCAATATCTGGGGTTTCTATGTCGATTGATAATAGTGTAGTATTGCCAATCCACGCCTCATACTCTACTTCAATGGTGTCAAATCCAAGGCCTATAACTAAGTCAGCAGATTGTATAAATTTGCGCTGCATCTGTCTTTTTCCACGTTCTATGCAGCCAAAGCAGAGTGGGTGGTTTTCATCAATCATTCCTTTAGCCATCGTGGAGCTACCAAAGGGTATTTGATTTTTTTCAATGAACTTTAGTAATAGGGTATGATCTTTCATTCGCATTGCGGATGATCCCAAGATAGCAACGGGCTTTTGGGCTTTCTCCAATAAATCGATAGCTTTTTTGATGTCGGCATCCGATGCGGTATTTTGTACATGTGTCACTGAAAAGCTAGTATTCACAGTTCCTTTTGCGGGAGCAAGCACGACATCCTCAGGTAAGTCAATATGCACTGGTCCCATTGGTTCTGTGAGAGCCAACGTTATCGCCTCTTTCATTATTTCCGCGACATTATCTTGTCTTGCAGCGTAAGAAGCTTTTGTGATGGGAGCAAATAGTGCGTGATGGTCAATCCACATTTGAATGCGGCGGCCTAATTGTGGAGTATTAAGATTGCATGTGACAGCAATCATAGGAGATCTATCTAAATAGGCACTGCCAACACCGGTTGCTAGATTGGTTGCTCCAGGTCCTAGTGTCGCGATACAAAACCCAGGTGTGCCAGTAATCCTGCCCATCACATCAGCTGCAAATGATGCCGAGCCTTCGTGAGCCGTAAGCACAAATTCCATTCCACCCAGCCGCATAGCTTCTATGAGAGGTAAGACATTTCCACTTGGGATACCAAAGCCGTGGCTTACTCCAGCCTGCTTCATAAACGCAACAATTAGATCAGCATTATTCATCGAGAACCTCCGGCACTTTCTGGGCTTATTGACCAAGTAATTATATTTTGCGAAACCAAACCTGTGGCCACGGCAATGTAGTTAGCAAAAATACAAAAAGACCGCCACCCACAAGATTGAAAATAAATTTAAAACTTTCTTGAAATTCGTTACCTGTGGCATCTAACCAAGAAAAAATAAGCGTTAAAAAAGTTACGCCCGAAACAACTCCAATCGTTCGGGTTAGCATTGTAATACTGCCACTCATCCCTCGTTGATCTGATGGTAGCATTCCAGTAATGGAATACATGTAGGAAGTTTGAAATAAACCAGTGCCAACTCCTTGTATGAAAAGCGCTAGTAGCATCCATGGTATGTCATCGGGACCATTTACCAGACTTACAGCGCATAGACCAATGGCAGTGATTACAATCCCAGCAAAACCAATACGTCGCGATCCAAGATGATTTAAAAGACGACCTCCCAAAATTCCAGCAATGCTAGTGCCAAAAAAACCAATAGCTAAAATCAGTCCAGCATCATTAGTTGAGAGTGTGCTAATTTGGTAAAGGAAAAAAGGTATGAATAAAATAACACTAAAAGTTGCTAAGTAAGTAAAACAGCTCGCAAGGTTTAAAATAACAAACTCAGTATTCCTAAAAATACTAAGATTTATTATCGGATCTTTAGTGTGGTTTTCTTGACGAATAAACCAAAAGGTAAAAGCGCTAGCTGATGTCACTAAACAGAAAATATATAAAATGCCGTTTTGGTTAAGATTGTGCAGCTGATTTATAGCCAGCAACCACATTAAAATCGATAAGATGAGCAAGATCGCCCCAAGTTTATCTAGGCTGGTGTTATTTGGCCGTTTTTCAAAAGAGTTCGTGAAAATTAAAATAATAAATGATGTGAGTGCAAGTGGTGTTCTAAACCAAAAAACGGCTTGCCAACCAAAAAGCTCTACTAGAAATCCCCCCGCTATAGGACCCAAAAGCCCGCCCATTGCGAAAATAAATGTAAACAAACCAACAGCATAACCTCTTTTTTCCTCGGGATATAATGCAATCATCATTGCCGGCGCAACGCTTGTGGTAAGTCCTGTACCAATACCTTGTAGAAAGCGAAAAAAAAGCAGTGATTCAAAACTCCAGGATAAAGATATAAGAATGAATGAAGCACTACTGATTATAAGTCCTGTAAAGAAAATCCGCCGCTGACCATGTATATCACCAAGTTTACCGCAAACAAGCATGAGGCTGGAGTATGTCAGAACATAACAAATAACGACGTACCGGATCATTTCTAAAGGCTGATTAAGATCCTTAACAATATAAGGAAAAGCTACATTTACTGA
>NZGS01000103.1 GCA_002690995.1 Rhodospirillaceae bacterium | reverse complement strand
TAATGATTACGATCTTTATACAGTTGTAACGGTACCTTATCCTCATATTGGGGATAGTGGATATCTCCAAATGGAATTCTTCGTAACTTTTTTGTTTCCTTATGTTCAAGAATAGCATCGTATTTTTTTTGGGAATTTTTAGAACGGGCAAACGATAGGATATGATATTTTTTTGGATTTTCCAAAATCATTTTATAAAAATGAAAGAAAAAAGTTGTGCACTAAATAATTTTTTTATTGAATCGAGCCATGTTTTGTAGTCCAGGATAGCAGGAGCAGATCCCTATACATGACCACATTCATTTTATAAAAATTGATTTTTCAAAATTTTATTGAGCGACATAAAATCCAATGCAGACAATGAATGCATATTCTGATGACGACAATGATTCACGCTATACTCTGGGATCCGATACAGAGGAAGAGACAATAGAAGTGGAGGAGGAGGATACAAGCTATGGGAATGATGAGGATGAATTCGAAGAGGAGTACGAGGGGCAGTTCAATTTTCTGGACATGGAAGATGAATATTTTGATGATACAGAGGAAGCTGTGACGAAGGATGTCGCAGCTGTAAAGAAGGTCGCTCCTACCAGTCGTGGTTGGAATATTCCATTGACCACGACATGCCAAGTAATGTCTATGGAAGAAATAATGAAAGAGCAGACAATCCAGAAAAAAAAAGACGATGAAATAAAGGAACTTCGCGAAAAACGTAAAAAGAAATTGAACGATCGACCATCCTTCAACTTTTCCGATAATTCCCAAAATCCAAGATTTTTCAAAAGTGATGGTCCCCAGAAATATGTATCTCGATCAAAACAAAAATATTTCAATCCGAAAAGAAAGGAAACATAATTTTTTTTACCTTGAATAAATGAAACAAACTTTTGTTGCGTTTGAACCTAAAGTATGGGGACCACAATTTTGGAAAGTCATTTATTATATTCTCTTCTCATTTGATGCTACCAGTGAGGTGTCCAAAGATTTTGTGGAACTTTTTTTTTATGCCTTGGGTGGACTTTTACCATGTGGTGAGTGTCAAGATCACTTCCACGCCTATTTTGAAAAAAATAATATTAAGGATGCTTTGTCGTCAAAGGAAAACATCTTCCGTTGGATATATTCTCTTCAAAAAGAGATTCAATTGCGCAACGACGCTCCATTTCCATATTCTTTTGAAAGTTGGATGGATCATCTCCGTGCACAACCAGATTTTTTTCGATAATAGAAATATATTTTCAAAAAATATATTTTATGACATTATTCTAACACTCGTAATCTTTATATCTTGATAATATGTGGTTGAATCCGTCTTTGCATACTATAATAGGTTAATTTTTGATCTTTGTTATCATCGTGAACGTCAAATAATTTTTTCAATTCATTATCTGGTAGAATTTCACGACGATCGGATGGATTTTGTAGATCGTTTTCTTTGACATAGGAACAGAGTTTCTGTGTAATTAGAACTCTAGTCACTTCGTCCTCTGGTTTGACATTAATAAAACGAGCTAAATCAGGTGTCACTTTTACCGGTTTATTAAAACCAGAGTTGCTACTTCTTCCTTTACCATCTCCGGAACGATTTCGAATACGAAGTAAACGATAACAATCTGTCTTTAACTGATTTAATGCTTTGAGCAAGTTTTGCTTCTGATTCGGTTTCTTTTTACATTCCTTTAGTTCAGCTTCGTAAGTAACAAACAATTCCTCCCAATTTTGTCGTACTGTCTCTTTATTCACCGTTCGACGCGTGTTCTTTTTATCTGGAACCAATTCTGCATTTTCCTCCATCTCCTTACTTATTGTCGGCACTGTATCATTTTCTGATACAACATTTTCAATTGTCACTTCAGGTAGTTTTTCAACCACTGTTTCTTCTACTGGAGTATCCAGTTGAGGGATTTCTACAGGAACAACTTCCTCCTGTACAAGTTCAACTTTTGGAGTCACTTCTTTGACCTTTTTGGTTTTTGAAGATTTCGAAACCTTTTTTACTTTGGTAGTGACGGGTGTGACCGTCGATGAGCTAACCTTGGTTTTTGGCATTTTTTATTATTAAAACAATGCCTTTAAATCATTATGGATTATTTTTTTTTTGGGACAATAGAATATAAAGGAAAGAATGTTTTGATGAAAAAAAATGGATGTTATACTATGTTTGTATAGTCGTTACTGTAATGAGAGTGTTAAATTTCTAAAGGAATTGGAAGACCAGATGGAGGTTCGTAAATTATGTGTGGACCACGAAAAGATCCGTAAACGGTTATTAGATTCCGATTATGGGTTGACGAAGGTACCCATTGTTTTGATTTTCCATAATTCTGGCGAGATGGAAAAAATTGAAGGAACAGAATGTACGGAATGGTTAAATTTTGTACGAAAAAAACTTGCATCTGAAGCAGAACCTCCGTCTGTGGAGGCTCCTGTGATTCCAAGTACAAAAATATCTGTTGAAAAAGTGGAATTTGAAAAGGAACCCGAGGAAGGAGCTGGAGTCGAAAATGCAGAAGAGGGTACTCGTAAAAAGTCGAATGAGGGTGGTATTTTGAACCGTGCGCAACAGTTACAGAAGGAACGGGTGGAAGACACACCACCTCCCCGAAATCCAATGGATTAAAGCGCAAAACATTTTTTGTAATTAACTCGGAACAACGGAATATAATAAAAAATGGATACCAAAAAACTTGCACCGTAAAGAAATAAAATTAATAATAAGAAAAACGGGAACGTTAACAAAACAATCCAGGAGACATTTTCCCTCTCTTGGCGATTCATAATGAAAAATCGCAAATAACAAGACAACAACGATATCAGCATGAAACCGACACGCAAAATAGAAAAGGAAAATAATGACAATCCACCAAACGTCAATTTTTGCAATGAATGTATCCATATGATACTAACGTACAATATAAAAAGATACCACAAACAGTCGATACGATAGAGAATATTACCAACCCATGATCCACAATCGTAGCAAAGAAATAAGGCAATCTCATTAGGAATCCTCCTCGGCCAAGACAAGTACCAACGAAGTGCTCTCTGTTTAAAGAGTGATGATGCGCCATAACCTTGGAACCTATTGGAACAAAATGAAAATAGGGTTCTGGGACAATACGTCAGGACAGTGTTGAAATTATCTTGTTTCATTTGATAGCCAATCATTCGCGTTGTAACACCTGCAAATGCATCTTCACCAAACGGCAGTCCATGAGGTTGACAGTAATTGAATCGAAATATTTCCAGGAATTCTTTTAGTTTATAAACGCAAATTATGCCATGGAGAAACTTTAAAGTTTGATAATTCCGAGCACGATTCCGAAACGAGATTGTTCGGTACTCAAAGTCAACCCAATGTTCGAAAATATTGAATGGTTTTGTCTTATTTATTCCAATACAACAACAGTATCCAGCAGTGGTAGGATCCGCTAATAAATCGTGACGTAGAAAAAAGTCCTTCGGTAGCACAGTATCATCATCCAATAAGATAATATATTGCACTTCTGGATTCGTTTGTTGAACAAGACAAGCTGTCCGATAGAGAGCATTCGTTTTGTTTGCTAATGGATAATGAACATAACGCAGACGAAATGTTTCACACATTTCTTTCAGCACCAGATTTTCATGATCTGTGCCATCATTTTCTGCAATCCAAATATTTTCCCCGAATAAATCCACCAAATGTTTCAAATTACCCTTTATCGTCTCGTCCGCTTTGTGAACCGGAAGAATCACGTGGACATTTTCCAATGTCTCTTTGGGCGCTTCAATTTTTGGTTTCGTGTATTTGCACGAATCAAAGAGAATAATCAAAAGGAACAAAAATTCCATACCGAGATACAAAGGAAAATTCCAAAACATTCGGAAATATCTGTTTTCGATGATGGCCATGTACGTTACGTCAATTTTTTCAAAATTCCATACATACAAAAAGAACAGACCTAAGACCATTGGATACCACCATAACGCAAAGTAATTCATTTATTCATACAACAATAAAATTTTGTTAATTTCAATTTAAATAAAAAAAATTGTTGGATTAAAAAAAAGTAACATGAGCTGTTTAACCATGAACCATATGTTTATGATTCCGAATCAAGAGAACAACTTGTTGCTTTTTCTGTATTTTCTTTTTACATGGATACTTTGTCACCAACAGATACCATCGTTTCATGATGTAGAAATCGTGGCAACCCCCGGAACACAAACGGTCCAATGTTCCACCGATCATTTCCATAACATGCATTTTGCTGTATTACCCTCCGATTACAATGTGAGAATCAGTCCAGATTCCGATTTTATGAAGTGGAACAATAAAGATCTTTTCAATTACTTGAGGAAATTAATCAAAAAATTGGAACAAAATTACCCGAATATCGTTCGTGTTTTGCAACTATTTCTCAAGAATGAGTTTTCCATGATGAAAAAGAGTCAAAAACATTTTCGCAAATTAAAAGAAAAGTGTCCGGATGCATCGACCTACCTACCATGGTTTGAAGGATTTTTTATTATGGAAAGTAGCTTGGACACCACAAAGTATGAGAGATTTCGAGAAGCTTTAAAACCTCTGACGCAACAGATAGATAAAAATCAGGTGGTCCTCTCAAATATTATCTACACATCCATCCGTGCCCATATGGAAGACCTCCAACATGCTATTCATCATGATACTGCTATGGCAGAGGTTGTCCTGCAAATAAAAAAACAAATCCACTTTGAGCTGAATAAGAGTTTCAATTTTGTCCAAACAAAAGATGTTGATTTTCGTGAACTAATTCTTCATTTTTATGATATGTATCTAGATTTTGAAGAAATTGAAAATCGAACATTATCTTTTGTTGTCAAACTACAAGTTTTGTTTTCCCTTTTGCCTCAGGAAAGAAGTCGGGCACATAAAAAACTAAATGTGGAAGCAAATGGGATCGCAGTAGAAAGCCTCGACTTTTCTGAAATGTGTAAAATTCATCCATTTCTCCGAAGCAGCATGATGTCGGATTTTTGCAAATTAAATTATTCTCTTGTTCAATAAATGGACATACTTGAAAATAATTTAATCAATAGTAGCTACGCTTTTGTACCACGATATCGAAAAGCCTTTCCTTTATTTTCCATGAAGCAGAGACATCAACATCTTGACAATATTGTGAAACATGTGAATATTATTCCACGCGAGGTTGCATCGAACATTCATCAAAGGCATCAGGAGGAAAAGGAAAAACAAATATCCACTTTGCAAAAAACATACCGTCCAACATTAACTTGTAAAGCAAATTACCCACAAAACGATTATATGACGAGGGAATGCGAAGAAATTAAATTTGTGGGAAATGACAAATTTTACGTCTTGAATATTTTTATTTTCATATTATTAAATATAATTCTAGTTCTTTATGCGAAAACAAAATCTTAATTCATTTGCAACCGCGGCAAATCACAAGGACTTTCAATCTCCCTTTGTGGTGACCAATGATATTAAAAAATTTATCCCTTTCGGAATCAACCATGATCTGTCTACCAAGATCCCAGACACCTTTATTCCACAAGAAACAAAATGGAGGCATCTCCTTGTCCCACCTGTTGATCAAGGAAATTGTGGTAGTTGTTGGAGTTTTGCGGCTGCGTCGTGTTTATCGGATCGTATCAACATTTGGAAAAACAAACGCATTCTCACAAAAACACTCTCACCTGTCCTACCACTCTATTGTAATATCTACGACAATCTCGTAGAATCCACACCAGGAGCTTGTTACGGCAATACCGTATTAACCGCCATTTTGTACATATATTTTTTTGGCATTTCAATCGAATCATGTTATCCGTACTCCATAGAAAATTTGGGATATTTTAAAAAAGAACAAAATAATTATTTGTTGAATGATTTGAAAGAAAAGAGTCGGACCGATCTTAAAAATTTTGAAAACAAAAGTGCTACATGTAACACCTATACTCAGACAGATACACTTCCATATAGTTATTGTACCAGCACTTTGAATGTGGATGAAACCAAACTTTATGGTTGGCCAATTCAACGATACCACTGCAATTATTTTTATGATGTGCCCAACGTGGAAAAGCAAATTCAAATCGAGATTCAAAAACATGGACCTGTTTGCGCCACATTTATCGTCTACCAGGACTTTTACGACTTTGACGGACAAGGGGTATACATTCATGATACAAAGGTGGAGGAAGAAATTGTTGGTGGTCATTCTGTCGAAATTGTAGGTTGGGGCACGTGGCAAAAAATCCCTTTCTGGTGGATAAAAAATTCATGGGGAAGCTCGTATGGACAAAATGGATATTTTCGCTTCCTTCGCGGAAATGATCAGTGCTTCCTCGAGTCCAACGTTTTAGCATTCATACCCCATTTCCATATCGATTGCCTAAATTTCCCTGAAGTTCGCCATCTGAACGATGTGATGCAATCCAGGGGTATCTATGTTAAGGACCCGAAACACTTCTTTCAGGTAATTCAAAAAACAATTGTGACAGCAAAGTTGTTAAACAATTTTCCGTGGAAATTTGATAAAGATTTTCAGGAATATGGTGCGTTTCTATTTCAAATATACTTGCAATCAGGTGTTTTTTCATTTCGAAGCACCGCAAACGGATTTTCCTATAATGCATTATACCATTTTGGAGGATTGACAACGTTCGATACACGAGCAACGGAGTCGTTCTCTATATACGATTCGACGACGACGTCCTCCAATGCATCGCTATGGACTCTGATTTCATTTTTGATCCTATTGTGTTGTGTTGCATTATTCTTCGTCGTAAAGAAAGAATTTAAAACCAAAAATCATTATATTTAAAAGTCCAGGTGATGCTATCGTTTTATCTACATGTGTCATTCCTAATTGGTGTACTGGGCTGGACACCTATCGGGTCAATTCGAAATCTCAATGCGGTGCAACGAATTAAAGTTGATCAGCAGGATTATGTCGTCTGGCGAAAAGAGAAAAATCATTATGTTGTGCAAGACAATCACTGCGTGCACCGTCATGCACCATTATCAGAAGGTCGAGTCGTAGACATGATGTTAGAATGTCCATACCACGGGTGGCGCTATAATGCCGAGGGCAATGTCGTTCGTATTCCTCAGAGTCGATCTTCCTCCACCAAATGTATTACGAGCTATACTACGAAAATTTTGGGGGATATCTTGTGGGCCAACCTACCCCTCTCGATAGGATATGATATGGACATTTTTGAAAAAACAATCGAGGAAGATTCAGTGGTCTGCAACGCGTCCATACCCTATCAGCGAGAGGTGCCGTATAGCTGGAATTATTTGCTGGAAAATTTATTTGATCCCGCACACGTACCCTTTGCACATCATGGTATGCAAAGTAGACGCAGTGATGGAATGCCGATACCAATGCAACTGGTGCATTATACACCAGACAAATTAGTTGTACTATTTGAAGACCAATGCATGAATGAAAAACGGGATGGCAGGATCGAATTTTTTGGTCCCTATTTATATTGTTTGTCTTTTCGGCAGGCAAATATATGGAAAAGAAACATGACAATTCTTTGTGTTCCTGTAGAGGTCGGTCGGACAAGAATCTTCATCATTCCTGAAAAAAATTTTACCACCAGTGAGAGAAGAGAACAACATGAGTTTACTAATACATTTTTCAATACTGACGATTATTTGGTTCACCAACAGGAGATTTACCATGGGAGATCCAGGACGCCCTATTACATGCCGACAAGTAGTGACGCGGGCATACGACAGCTTCATAAATGGATCGCACGATTTTTCTCCGAATGGATGTTTCAAAATGTTCAGGAGAAAACAAAGGCCGAAGCCCTAGACAATTTCGAAAATCATATAAAGTTTTGTAAAGATTGTCAAAAATGAAATAAATGAATATGGATGATGGATTCACGATGTTCTCCATAAAATTTGTGGAGGAAAAAATTTTCTAATTCCATCTTCAGGGGAATAAAGGAAATAAAATTATGTAGATGGGGAAACTTGAATCCCAAGAGTTCGAGATGATCCATTACAAACAGATACTGAAATTGGGACTGTTTTAGACTTTCAATCATTAATTTTTTTTCAAGATAACGTCCTTGAAATATTCTATAATTCGCGCATCCCTTGTCCTCCATGAACATTTCAATGGATTCGCGATTTGGGACATACAAAAGACATGATTCGTCACCAATAGAGTCTAAGATGCGAAGCAGTTGCTCTTGCCTCGATAAAAGAGGAGGATTCATCGTGGGCGCAACAACAGGATTTGGATTCTCCGAAAAAATTGTTTCATCCAGCATGGTAATGGAATCATTTAACAATTTTTTCCGACAATATGGACATGCTTGTCCCAAATGCACAAGTTTTAAAATACAGTTTCCACAAAGAACATTTTGACAGCAATGTAGCAATACCACGTCTTTCATCTGACCATTGCAAATTACACAAGCATTATCGAGGGTGAAATTCATAATTCGTCTTTTGAAGGAAGTCATTCGTTCCACGAGTGAATGACGTTTTTCCTGGAAATTTAAAATTTTTTGGGTCAATCCGAGCTCCTCGTATCTCATAATCTTCAATTCAATTGCATCGAGTTTATTTTGATAATCATCAAGAATGTGCTTGTAAATGTTGCGACAATGCAACTGGCTGCCAAACGCAGCGAGAACCTCCTCAATTTTTCCTCGCTCTAATAAATCATATAATTCACTAGAGATTGAATCTTTCAATATAAGAAAGATTTCTTTTTGACATTTGTACAAACATTTCTGATGGAGAATAGGACGTTCCGCGTCGTTAAATGGTCTCGTTATATTCAATTGCCTAAAAATGTAATAATCAATATTGACGGGGACGAAATTATGACAGAAATGTTTTTGAACAGAGGACAATATCCATTTTGGATTGTCCAAAACAATCCATGCAAATCCATATAAAAGAAAGGTAAACTTTTTTAGCAGGAAATATTGCGGATTATACAGAATGATACGTTGGACGGCAATTCTACAAAAATGTCGTTCCAAAAATGTTTGAAGCAACGAATGTCGCAAAAGAATCACCGAGATGCTAGCCCAATTCTCAATTCTTGAATGATTTTTGTATAGGTGGTAGGATACATTGTGTTCTTTCAAATGGTCCACCCAACTCGGTAGTAAATAACGATGGCATACAATTAAATTGACCTTTCGTTTCGAACATTGAAAATTGTTTTTTCGAAAAATAATACCTTGGTTATATATATTTTCATAACTGGAAAATATAAACGGACCATTCGACCATTTCATGGCATCCCGTTGAATCAAATCAATGATTATCTTTTTGCGTCCGACTCCGTTCGGTATTCCCAATATACCGACCTTTGAATATATTTCATTATTCTGATGAATCTGTTTACCACGTTCCCTTTTTACCATTTCGTCGACGATTGCATTCTGATAGGATTCCATGTTTATTTAGAACATTGTTTTTTTAAATCGTTTAAAATAATTTTAATCTCTTTGCGCATGGTAGGAATTGGAACTAATATGTAATCCTCATTTTGATTTTCGGGATGGAGTACAACAAGAAACATCTTCTGGACAACTTTACCATATTTTCTTTCAAGAATGAACCGATAAAGATTTAGTTGTAGTGCATAATGTGTAAAGTTATTATCGGGCAAATGAGACAGTTTCTTTTTGATTGCGAATTTTTGAAATTTATTTTCTCTGGAAATGTTCCGCACCCGTTTCCAATCGTAAATGGTAAGAAAACCCTTGTCGACATAACACATATCGATCGTACCAGCAATATCATAGTCCTCGTCAAATATTTTCCATTCCGTTCGATAAGGAATCAAATGATGATGATCTCGAACGAAATTTAGAAAATATTGGTATTCCGGTGAGGAATTTATGATAGATTCGTGATTGTAAAAATTTTCAATATCTTTTTGCAAATGTAATCCCGCAGACAACGACGCTTCTTTTTGTTCCGCCCACATATTTCGAATATCTTGAAAAGATTTGTGTTTATATTTACTGGAGGGATTTGTCGAAGTCAGAATGCGCTGTATTGCATCATCTTCATTGAAAGGTTCAAAAAGCGAATGAATGACCGTTGTAACAGAGATAAACGTTCTGTTTTGGTATTGGTAAACATGAGAATCTTCAAAAAAGAAAATCTGCGAATCTCGTTCATGCCGATTCTTTTCCTCAAGAAGAAGCATTTTCAAAACAAAAATATAAAGAGGGAAATTCATTTTTTCAAAAAATGAACATGTATCAAAAAACAAATGGATATAAAAATGGAGACTGAGATAAATTTAGTAATTTCTCGTTATATTAGCCAGTATCAAAAGACAATCCTTTTGGAGTATCCCACCGTTCAAGCGGAAACATTGGATCGTTTATGGCAAGGAATGGTTCGTAAGGAGGTACGTTCTACAGAGGCAAAAAAGAAAAAGCCGAAAACGGCGTACCAGCATTTTTTTGCAATTCGCCGAGAGGAATTATCAGCGACAAATTCACAATTAAGCTTTGGTGAATTGAGTAAGCAAGTGTCACAGCAATGGAAAACCATGTCCGTTGACGAAAAAAATAAATATGGAACGGCACCAAGTAGCCTACCAGAAGTGGACAAACCCGTGACATTTGATAATATATTGCAATTTGCAGAGGATGATTATATTGATGATCGCACAACTTTTGAAACAAATGATTCTGATAACGAGGAAGGTAATATTGATGAGGAAGATGAGTTCATGTTTGATGGGGACGAGGAGGAATGTTAATGGAGAAGATTAATTTCAAGGACATTTTTGCGAAAGTTTTGAATCAATACCAATTCATCCAGAAGCTTCGCAAGGGTCGACTTTGTATCCTGTATTTTTTCCAATAGTCCCAGTTCATGGGAAGAATAATGATCCTTCAAATTTTTATTAGCAATTTTTTCTTTACAAACAAAACATTCCACCATTCTCTCTGGACAATAATATTCATGTTCAAATAAATCCTCTAATGATAAATATTCTTGACAATGAACGCAAGGAATGGTGTTGTGGTTATGGCGCTGATGTTGTGCATATTGCTGAACAGGAATAAAAGTATCACAGGTCATACAATGTTTATGTTGGGGACAATTAAAATGATGCGATCGTAACATTTTTCGGGAAGGAATTATTTTTTTACATGCACATTCATAAAAATATTCTGAACAGTCTTTTAGATGATGAAACACAGACATCATATTTCCTTGAAATTCAAAACAAAATGGACATTCAATGACTTTTGCATCTTCTTTTATAATCTGAAAGTCAAATTTTACGGCGTTGTTAAAATGAAGCAAACTGAGAAATACAGTTTCATGACATGTCAAACATTTCCTAGTAAAATCACGATCGAAATAGCCGCGATTCAGTTGTAAATATTCGATAGCACATGATAAACACATTCGTACATAGGAGTTACAGTGCACCTCGTTTACTGAAAAACAAGGAAAACAAATAAGTTCAACCGGGAGCACGACATCATTACGACATATATAACATATCATTTATAAGACAGATGAAATAAAAAAATAGTTTCTTTGGGAAAGTAAGGATTCCGACGTCCGAATGTCTTCCAAATTAAAAAAAACATAATATAATTTTAAAAATTGATATTTTTAAACATTTTCACAAATTATCAAGATTACGCCTATATTGATTATTATTCATCTTATAAAACTACTTTTTAATCTATTTCTTTGTAGCAATATGAAAATTTTTCCAAAGTTCTTTCCGCTTTTCTTGGTCGCGAATCCGATTGAGAAAATGACCGAATTGCGTTCGTCCTTGACACCAATTTTGCCCCGATTGGTCGAACGATTTCAAGGTGGATTAGGTCTAGATGTGAACTGTTATACAGGGGATTCCACATGTCGTTTGCAAAGTCTATTTCCAGATTTGCAAGTCGTTGGTATTGACAAAAATCAAAGTGCAATCAATGCAGCCCGTCAGAAATATAGTCATACTTTTTTTTCTTGCCGTGATATCGAAAAAGGCGCGGAAGCAATGGAACATAATCTCCAAGTAATTCAAATCTCTGAATATGTAAATATTCAGAGAATGTTGGAAAATACATATCCTTTACTAGATGACGAGGGGATGATCATCTTACGATATCGTGATGAAGATTTTCCTTATATTCAATCCTTGCTTCGAAAGAATTTTGAATTTCCACTACGCAACCGAAAAGGATTTCTACTCGCAAATATGTATCTTTGGGAAAATGAAAAAACCGTAATTATCTTCAAATAAGGTAAACCGCATTCGTTTCAATTGTAAACTCGAACCATAAATTTATTTTACTTTTATATTTAATTCATTTCATTTCATTCCGCAATTCGAGCATAATTTTTTGTTATCACAAACGCATGGGAGTGTCGCCTCATACCCAGTTTTAAATTTTCCTTGTTTTGAGTCACCACAGGCAAAGGTTCCAACACCGGCCGTATCGACAATTTCAATGGCAGTGTTGCCGCACCGCATATCATTGTGATTCAAAAATTGTATAGTATCATACCCTTGTTCTTTGGCTGTTTTGAATAACTTTGGATAAAATTTATCGCATTCGGAATCGAAGCACGTTTCCTTTAGTATATCTTTGACAGCGTTAGGATGTTTTTGATACACTTTGGTTTTTCCTAAATTCAAATATACGCCCGATCCAGGTGCATAATAATACCATGCACCTACTTTTTCACGATTTTTTGCAACTTTGTTTGCACAATGTGATATTTCCACCCAACTGTTGGAAGGCAACGGTTGATAGGGCGGCTTTTTGTATAACCATATTGTTTCTGGTATATCGTTCGTACGAGACATGTTGGAATACAACTCATTTTGTCGTGAAGGACAAATTATGGAGTAAATCGAGGTTTTTAAATTGGTTTTGAATACCTTGTTATATATTTTCGTGTAAATCATCCATAGATCTGCAGGATTTGGAGGCGTCGTTGGAAGATTGCCATACACGTTTAAATAATAATCTCTCCAAGGACTATTCTCGAATTCTTGCATCGTTTGAAAATAAGGCAGTTCTACTTGTGGAAGGACTCGAGTACGAACAAAGACGGAAACCAGTAGGAGGACTACAAGCATGAGACTGATGGGCACTATATCCAAATATGGATTTGGTTTCATGTTTTATATCATACTTTTCAATATTTTTTTGTTTTTTGATTGTCTTCACTTTGACATCGATACTATTTTTTTTTTTGGGAAATTAACAGATATACACTACGATTTGTTCATAAATAATTTTTTTTACTGTACGATAAATGCAATGGTCCAAAAAACTTTCTCAATGGAAAAATGGGAGAGATTTTCCGGATACTCCACAGTCTACATTGTCCAAGAGGAATGGGTTTTATTTTGAAACATCATGCTGTGATAGAAAAAAAAATACTACCTATAAACAAATTTGGAAGAAAACCGGTCGACTCCCAACGAAACAGGATTTCACTACATACCGAGAACACATTAACAAAGCAGAAAAGGAAGGAAAAAAATATGCAACACATTTTGCAAATCCTTCTGAATCTGATATTTTGGTTGTGCCCATACCAAAGGCAGGAAAAAATTTTGCGCATTTTCGCCTATTTTGTGAAGGTGCTTCGCTCAAACAAAAGAAGGAATTGTGGAAATACGTCGCAGAGCAGATCGAACAAGCTTTAAAAAAAAAAGATTATGTATTTATTCTCATACATGGAAATCGTGTCCCCTATTTCCACATCCACATCCTTTTTTTTAGAAAGCAACAATTTCCGTTTATTATTCAACAAGAAGGTCTCAGATCAATGGTCAAAAGGATACCGAAGCCATTATTTGAAAAACTTGACGTCCTCTCTCCATTTGAGCTTAATTCTAAATTGATTCAAATGGCAGGACGCAATGCACTTGACGCCGGTCGAGGTAACCCTAATTTTTACAATTCGTTCTGCAGGAATGTGTTCGCCGAATTACAAAAAGCCGCCATGTCGATCGCAACGCCGGTTGCAACAGATATTGCAACATATCCCGTTAAAGGACGACATAATTACTACAAAGTTTTATTAAATCAAAGTTCCAGGTGGGGCAAGAAGGAACGTTCTTTTTTTAAAGGCTATCTCAAGTATCTTACCAAGCGTGCAAAGGCAGAGAAGCACCATGTAGATACAATTATGCTTGATGTTGTACAATCTGCTCTTGGATGTGTCTATCCTTCTCCTCCGCAAATTCAGCCTCATTTATCACTTGTCGCACAAGAGTTTTTCTACAATCTTGCCATGACAGCAGCTATGGGAAATGAACCTGGTACAAAAATGAACGCTAACGATTTTGAATGTTTTGCCACCGAAGGTGCAGCAGCTGCCATTCTCTATATATTTAACACATTGCAAAAGAACTACATATTGCTTCCGAGGGATAAGATTGCTCTTGTGACACCAATCTTTAGTCCCTATCTGGAAATGCCTCGTCTTTCCGACTATAATCTTGAGATTGTAGAGTTGAAGTGCAATCCGGACAATGACTACTCCCTTGATGATTCCGAGATTGATAAACTCAAGGATAAAAGTATCAAGGCTCTTTTTATGGTAAATCCTTCTAACCCCGCTGCCTTTTCACTTTCGAAAGAAAATGTTGATCGTATCGGCCACATTGTAAACACGGAACGCATGGATCTAATTATCCTTTCGGACAATGTGTATGCAGGTTTTTCCGACCAATACAATTCTTTCATGTTGTCGTGTCCTTTAAATACGATTACGGTATACTCAGTCAGTAAATATTTTGGAACAACCGGATGGCGTTTAGGATTATGTATGGTTGCCAAAAATAATCGCATCAATAATATCTTGAAGGGTCTCCCTCAGAAGTACAAAAAAGTATTGGAGAAGCGTTATGAAACTGTGACTCTTCATCCATCTACATTATCGTTCATGGAACGAGTTGTCTTTGATAGTCGTCTGATTTCCCAAGCGCATGTTGGTGGTCTCTCAACGCCTCAGCAAACTCTGCTATCGATTATGCTTTACTTTGATATCATGGACCGCAAGAAAGGAGAACCTTACCGAAATACCATCAAGAAAATTTTAAGAAGAAGAATGCAGAGCTTTTATGCGCAGTTGAAGACCAAGGTAAATATAAAACCTACCAGGACCGACTACTACGACTTGATCAATATCCCAGAAATAACCAGCAATATTTTTGGGGAAAGAGCCTCAAAGTACATAGTACAGGAATATGAAGACCTCGAGTTTTTGTTCCATCTTGTTGCGAAATACAATACTATTCTTTTACCTGGTTCTGGTTTCGGCACCACCCCGTGGCGTTTCCGGATCAGTTTTGCAAATCTTGACGAAAAGGATTATAGTACCATTGGTAGAAATGTGGGTCTTGCTATCAAAGACCTTGTCGCTCCTGTCTTGAATTAACTTGGAGAATATGGAAAAATATTTATGGAATAAATTGAAAAATTTTTCATTGAGAAAAAAATTTTTTTTTGACGAATTTTTGAAAAATGATTTTTTCAAAAAAAGTGCAAATAGTAAAAAGATTTTAAAATAGAGTATGGAAAACTGTAAATTTATTGGAAAGAAACGAATTCGAAAAGAGAAAACTTATTACGACGGACAATTTCTCGACGCGGCGAATAATTTGCATTTTCAGGGGAAGTACGGACCAGACGGAAAATATGGCATTGGAACGCTTTATGAAAACGGACAGAAATTCTACCATGGATCTTTTTACCGCAATGAGCGTCACGGAATTGGCACGCAATATGATCCACAACATGAAGAAGTGGTGGAATTATTGCAACGATTAAATATAGAAGAACCTGATCGTGATCCGCGTATCTATGAAGGTCAGTGGCGTAAGGACAAACGTCATGGTGAGGGCCAGTCCTGGTCAAGAGGGATTCGAACCTATAAAGGAAATTGGAAAATGGATCAACGTCATGGTTTAGGCTCGGAGTACACCGAGGACTGTCGACTTGTCTATCATGGTGCATTCCAAAACAATTTAAAGTCCGGAAAAGGAATATACTACGTTGATGGCAATGAAACGTATCTGGAAGGCGATTTCCGAAATGACGCTTGTCATGGAAGAGCGCGATTCTTTATCAATGGGAAGCTTGTCTATGATGGTTCCTTCCGAAATGGATTTCCGAACGGAGAAGGACAGTTGTTCGATATGGAACAGCAATATTTAATATTTGAAGGGAAGTTCAAAGATGGATTTTCATGTGCAGGGGGGCGTTTGTTTCATAAGAATAGTTTTAGTAATCGTACATCAAGGAGATCAAGAGAATTTGTAGTTCCGATTCTCCACTTTAACCGGTCGTCATCCTCTTCGGAAAATGGTTATATTCGCCAAGGGATGTATTTGCGAAACTATCTTGAAACATGTAACGCGGACAAGCTAAAACTAGTGGCGACAAACTTTTTGGCAGAGTATCTTACAAGTAAATTCAAAATAAATTCAGCCTCCCTTCATAGGAGTTCGATTATCAAGATTTTGAAAATAAATTACCAGGAAAGCAAAAAAAGACCAATTCCAAACGAGGAGAATGTTGATTTATTTGGAAATGAAATTCAAATTCCATGTTTTGGAAATGATAATCAAATTTATGACATTTTATCAATGGAATATTTATTTTTAAGAAATGACAGCGGAGATTTTGTCAATATAAACTATGTCTATGAGAATAACGTTCGTGTACCAAATTTTCCAATCATGCATGATGGTCAACGACTATCCTCTTACTATTGTCCATCCCTGGAATCCTGATATTGGCGGACTGCTTGATCCCAGTAATTTCTGATTTTCTTGTTTTGACGAACCCAATATGCGAACGAATTTGAATCATGTTCGTCATAACGAATTGTCATGTAATGGCGATTTCGTTCGGCGTCCAAACCCAGAGTTTGAAACTCAATCTTTATCGCTCGGCGGTTGATGGTGAGGTTGAAGATACGTACGGTTATTAATTTTTCATAATTTTCAGTAAATGGGCAATTATGAAATGGATTATGAAAAATAAAGCAATTGTTTTCGGATAAAACATCAGGAATTTCGGAACCTATTTTTAAACAATGATAGGTCACATTTTTTCGGTAATGTTCATAGCACATTTCTGTAAAATAATAAAATGGCATCTTAATGTCTTGATGATCCCAAACCCGAATGACTTGCCGACAGTAGGGACATTCGGCTTTCTGTAAGGAATTCTGACAAGGATGGCAAAGGAGATGTTTGCATTCTGTTTGAACCTGCGTTGGTTCGAAACATACGACACATTCCATCTTTGTCGTTTTATAGAGATAAAAGAGAAATAAATAAGAGAGAATAAAACACTGGTCTGTTAATATAAATAAAGAAACAACTTTACGTTTTCTTATATCTTTTTAAAATTATCAATTTTTAAAATTTATTCAACATTTTTCAAGAAAACGTTGAAAGTCCTTTTCGTTTTACGAATCAGGGATAAAAATACGAAATCACGACTGTTGTCATTATCTTTTGAATAATTTATTCGTCAAATTTTGGTGCCAAATGAAATCGGATGAAACCAGGATGGTCTACATCAAAGCGATAAAGCATTTCCATTGGACTTTCCCGTTGAAGATTCAGTTCAACTTGTTTTGCAACCTGATACGCTTTGGAAAACCAAGATAAATATTTTATACTATATCCAAGTTGTAGGAAGGAGACTTTTGAACGGAGTGTCTCTTTGGAAAAGGATTTGCAAAAAACGACATTTCCAAAATCACCTCGTGTTTCAAACTCCACTACTTTTCCGCGGATAGAAACAAGTAAGGTATCGTGAAATATACCAATATTTCGGAGCATTTCATGGAATTCTGCACTATCCATAAAAATCGTAGCATCATTTTCTTCCTCAGGCACTTGCAACATGTTGCTTTCCATGTGAATCAATTGCAAGGACCAGGTATACTGCTCATCCGTATCTTGATCGACATTTTTTGGACGGTAATTGTAGATAATTTGTAGTTTGTCATTATCATTAAATGCAAAAGATAATTTATATCCTGGTTTGTAGGATTTTAAAATTAAATTCAAATTACGTAAGGATGTGGAAATGACAAAGTTTTCCTTTCCAAATAAATTATATTCCGCAAAATCCTGCTTTGGAATAAAAAACGATACCAAGGCAACATGCGCCATATCCATTGCCTGCATCGAAATACCCGAGGATTCAATTTGAAAAGAAACATCTTGTACAATATCTTTGCAAAGATCAACGATTTGTTTGAATCGTTGTCCATCCTGAAATACTAAGTGGAAGGAAGGCATTCTATTTATAGAGTTGAATATAAATATGATTATGAATATGATTATGAATATGATTATGAATAAAGCGGTTTATGAATATCATATTGTAAATTATCTGATACTTTCTTCAATGTATAAAGTGTTTTCATTTTTGACTTGTAATTTTTAAGATGCAAGTTATCGTATTTTTTCTTTATATTTTTGTGTGTGTGAATCGTTGTTTTCCAAGTTGGATTTTGAAGACTATTTGTTAGAAAAGATTTACCAGAAAATTCATCAAATATAAAAAAATATTTTGTACTATGACGAAATGATGGCAAATTTAGAAAGTTATCAGTCATTAGATAAATTTCATAACGAGAATGTAACACTTTGGTAAACACTTCTCGATACGTATTATCAAATTCGTATATATATCGAACCAGTTCTTCTGGCAAGTTGAACATTTATAAACAAAAAATAAGAACAAAGATTAATCTTGCTTTCAGTTTGAAAATTTACCAAGAAATCAATTTTTAGTATCGCATATGGAATGCCATTCGTTGTGCATGTTTATTTCTTGTTTTGATGGGTGGATGAGCGCGCAAGCCATTTTCGTTAAAATCTCCCAATACACTATTCCAAATACTTAATTTTTTATTATTTGTTTCAACTTCAAATTGGGTTGACAACAGATTGTATATTGCCTGTACTGTCCTTTGATTGATTTCCTGAATATCATTACGCGGATGTGCGGGTGGAATGACAGATTGTGTGTAGATACCAGCAATTTGACCTGGTAAGGTATTTTCATAGATGTTGCTCATTACATTCGCAATTTGTGGTATGGTGACAACAATACGTTTCCCCTGTGGATGAAGATCTTTTAACACATGATCCAATGTAGTTTGTACTGTTTTCAAATTTTCGACGGAAAATAAGGTTTCTAAGCCGACGTTTCCACTGGAAGTTTCTTTCCAACCAACGTAGGCATTGTAGGATAAGTTTTCGCTCGAGTCAAGATAGTTTTCAACCCATTCTTTAGAACTGCTCATTTATATTATATTTTTTTTTTTTTTGCATTCAAATTTTATGTTACTCAACTGATCGAAACCTTATTATCAGATGTGAAACGAAAAGTTTGACCACTACCATTCAAATTTTTGACCGAGAAAATCTCATACGTGTCAGTTTCATCACCATCGGGATTGACAGCGTTCAGCTTCAAAAAATAATCAATTTCACTGTCATCGTTTCCATCAAAAACGGCTCCGATATAGAGATTGTTTGTCGGTATCTGGAACGTGATGGTGTCCGTGTCCGTATCAACTGTAATATTTTTTACGAAAAGCTCATTGAAATTTCGAAGAGCTTGCATATCGTCGTCTGATACTGGATAATCTGGCTTTTTTATAAATGTTAGAATACACATGGTAATCGCAATGATGCACAGTAATATTGCCAAATAAAAGAGAATGTTATTTTTCATTTATCGTATATTGTTTTTTTTTTAATTTATTTTTATTTACGTCGTGACCTGTATCGATGGATAAAATAACCGAGCAGTAAGGCGAAGAAAATCACAACTACCATTGTATACAGAATCAATAGAATCAAGCGCGTATTTTGAGTAATTTTGTAATAACATGGTTCAATGTAGTAGTCCAATTCTGGACCGGTGACATTGCTGAGACTAAGAATTCTGTCATGGATTTCATTCTCATCAGTTAAATTATCCAGCTCGTTGATATTGTAAATCCGTCCATTCGTAGTTGAAGCATACAGGGGATTCAGATAAATTCTCTCAATCATTAAAACGGGATGACAAGCAGGAATTCCAAACGCTTGTGTTTTATCGGTAATAATCGTTTTAAAGTGGATATCTACATTTTCCGTATCAATCCCAGATCGAAAGGTCTTTTCAATCATTTTGAGAGTTTCGGGTTTTCTACCAGTCATGAAAACGATATATCTGTGTCCCGGTCCCGGATCGTACCCATAAAAACCATATGCCTGATATCCATCTGTAACGTTTAAACTATTATAATAGGAGTTTCCCAAAGTTTGATGATTAACACAGATCGAAATTAACACCGAATCCTCATCAATACACTCCGCCTGTTGAAGACGATATTGGGCATCGGGGTTGTCACCTTGCATATTGCCAGCCATTTGAACTGCCTGAAATCCCCCCCGATAAGGAATCTTTCCATTACGGACTTGTGGATACAACGGTGCAGTTATATTCACAAGATTGTTCCTCGTTGTTAATCGGTTGATAATGTACGCATTTTTTTCCAATGGATTCAAAACTGCATTTTTTAGTTTTCGGAATTCACTTCCATATGTTTTCTTTTCGTTTACCGGTGGATTCATACGGGGAGGAAACGGTTGAAAAGGGTATAATTCCGTTGGTGTAAAATCATATTTCCACATTTGCACGCTGAAATGGGTATTCTCTTGCATATTGACAAAGCTATCCAATGCCGTGTATCCGGCAATATTGACTCTTCTTTCCTGGTCTTCGACGAGACGAGAAATCATTCCAAAACGATCTGTTTCTGGATTGAAATACGTCGATTTGGAGGATAGTGAATTCGGATTCGGAAGATCATTCGAAAATGGTAAGGAACCATCGCTACATGGAATTTTCATCGTATAGACAAAGTCAAAATCATAATAAGCACTAGTTTGGTCATTTATGGTGGACCTCATTCTTTTGTCGACTGCATCGGAATAATTTATTAAAATCGCAAACTTGAAGGTATCCCGAAATGGATTTTTTCGTTGACCAGTGTTACGATAGGCCTCTGCCACAGCATTGTACATGTTTAGCGGGGCACAAAGAGATGCTGCGTTAACTTGATAGTTTGGGTAACAAATGTCACTAGCGTCCATCGATTCCATTTTATACAGTGCGAACGACCAATACGAAAGAGCCAATGATACTTGCTCAACACATACTGTACCACTTGGATCTGCACAACATCGATTGTTCGGTGGATTCTGCAATGGCAAGCAAATACGGATAATTATACCAGAATCAATATCCATGGAAGTCGATCCAAGCATACCGAATTGATTAAAGACAGTTGGATCACCAATGAACAGGTTTTTTGAATCATCTTTAATAGGGAAGGGGCAACCGCTTGACGCATATCGCTTCTGTAAAATATTGAGGAACTTTTCACAATTTCTTTGACCCTTTTGTTGTGGATTATCCTCCGAGTTTTCGTTACTGGGAAACATTTGTGCGCAAAAGGTCTCAACATCGGAAATACATGTCGGATATATCGGAAAGAAGGAAGAAAATCCATAGGGGGAAAGCGAGTTTTGTCCAAAGTCCGTTGGCATTACACGTAATAATTCGGATATCGCAAAGTAAAAAACGCCATAAGTTGCCCTGGGGACACTTGCGCCACTTTCGCCTGCTTCCAATGGGTTTTTCAACGCATTGGTCCGCTGAGCTTCGTAATTCATCATTATATAACGAATGACGCTCACAATGTCATCATAATATTGCACAGTATTTGTCGGATTACATTTTTCTTCGGTAGCCGAATTGCATAAGAAATTCTTTTTGTTCAATTGATCTCCGCAGTAAGGGGATTTGTACTGAAAGTACACGGTGATCCCAATAATCGAAACAACAAGGAGAACAAAGACAATTAGGAAAATATATAATGGTTTCATATTTATACATTAGTCGATATTTTTTTTTTTATTTATTACATAAATGAATATTTTGGAGCTGCTCATTGTTTTGTTATTATTAGTCATTATTGGTATGATAATCCTAGCATACCTCATCAATCGTAAGTTTACTCTCAGTGCGATGAATTATGATACCGTTGATACATGGGTTTTGGATCCAAACGAAAATAACTTTAATAAAACAAACTACCTGAATTGTTTAAATTCAATCAATTATGTGTACGACTTGTACGTCGATTCAGTGACCAATGTCAATCGTATTTTGGGTGACATTGTACGACAAATAGACGTTGATTTTCTATTAGAGGATCCACAGATATTATTTTCGCAGACACAAATCTCCAATAGATTGAACACGCTGCCGTTGTTGAATATGCAGTATTATACACCATTTGGTATTATTGCTCGCATTAAAAATTCAAGCACTGGATTCATTAGTTTCCGAGGCACATCAAATTTAGGTGAATGGGCTACTGATGCTAGTAGTTTTAACCTAGTATACCCTTCGAAACTTACAGCCTACAAGACCGCATCAAAATTTGGACAAAGGAATTCGTTAGTGGGAGTCAATGACTCGCAATTGCCACAAAACTGTGGCGTTGGAGAGGGTTGGTACGATGTTTACGCCTCAACACCTGGACAGATCACAGAAAATAATTGCGTTTGTACGGATACATGCAAAGATGGTACCTGTCGTATTCTTTATCCCAATCAGATTGGGAAAATTGTTGGAATTACAGAATGTTCCGCCGCTCCAGTTCCCTGTGGACTCCTTCTATGTGATCGGTGTAAAACAAACGAGGGTGGCAAACCGATATGTAATGTTATCTACGATTATGTCAACGAAAACACCACTATTAATGATTATATTATTTGTGGTCACAGTTTGGGTGCCGCGGTAGCGATACTTTGCGCATTCCATATGGAATCGGTCTTTAAGAAAGTCCGGTGCGTTTACGCATTCGCCAGCCCAATGGTTGGAAATCAAGATTTCGCGAATACCTATGATGCGATTTTAAAGGATAAAACCTTTCGCATTTCAAATACAAACGATGCAATACCTTATCTCCCTGGTTCAACACCTGGGAAATCCGGGAACCTAAACAAAGACTATGTAAATCTCTCCAATCGCTGTTACACATTTACTCAAAATTTTCCAGGGTTTAAACCATACTCTTCCAAATATCATTCGTTGAATGATAGTTATAAAAAATCGTATGATACGATCCAAACCAATCTCGACGATCCCAGTTTCTATCCTGACTGTCTTTCGGATAAAGAGATGAAATAATCTTTCAAAAATACATAAATTTGGTCTTGTAAATTGAAATTAAAAAAAACTTTCTTGGACGATAACTTCATGTTGGTCATTGGTTCCGTTTGCCTTTTCTCAAGCCAATTTTGTAACGACCGGCGATCATAGAAAAAACGAAGTGAACTAGACGAAACCGGATGGTTCATACATTGCAATGAAATCGGACAAAGAAAGGCATGTGGTACATTTTGAATCAAATCCATTGGATCTGAATAGGATTGTGATTGATATTGAATCGTCGAAATTATCTCCGAACCGTTTTCGACATTTAATATGAATTTCATTTTATTGGGAAACACAATTTTTCCATAGGTACAAATTCCTTTATTGTAAAATAAATGTTTCGTCCAATTTTTACAATTTACATTGAATCTGCCATTCAATTTATTTTCATGATACAATGCATGAATTTCGAATCGACGATTATGAATCGTTAAATCTCCTTCTCGTTTCCCTTGCGAAAACGCACATTTGTAAAGACGTGAAGAATTCAAATCGGATAAGACACCATCTATCTTAAAGTTTTGTCGGATGAACCAACGAATCGAGTGATCATCACGTTTGTAACATTTTCCCGTACACAGTCGATCATTTTCGAACAATCCATACTCCAGCGTTTTGGAGTTTCCATCCCCAAGTTCGATTGTGAATCCCAATCCTTGTTTCACATCCGCTTGGAAATAACCAATATGCAAGTCAAATCTGGACAAATTCATCCCAAAACGACGACAACCATTAGAATCATATAAGCCATGAAAAACCTCTGCAAAACTCCACTCCTTTCCATATCCAACTTTTCGAAAGTTCGGACGATGAGAAACATCTCCAATATATACAGAGGTAATCCCAAATTCTTTGATAATGTCCTCCTTCAATCCACACGAAGATGGAACAAAAAACAATGGACTAACCGGCATCTGGACATGATGAGTAAAGTAAATGCCAAACGAATCTGTACCCATAAAACAACCCCTTCCATCCAGATGAAGCCTATACTGTTTATTTTCCATCGTGAAGCGCATGTTTTTCGTATCGTAATAGTACTTCATTTGATTTTAGACCTTTGTTACTTTAAATCAAGAAACAAAAAAAGAAGTTCATTCATCCTCGTCTTGGAATATAAGGGTTTTGTGTTTCCAGATTTGACGAACTTCTTGCCGTCCCCATTTTTTAACGAGATACTCCTGTAATTCATCCTTAATAGGCAGTTTCATATTCGGCTTGACATCGCGGAACCATTCGACAAAAGCTCGGAATAATTCTGAAGTCGAAATACTTGCATCTTCTTCATCTTTGACACATTCACTTAAGAACTGACCAAAATGATCGTTTTTGTTTCGATAGGCTTCGGTAGCGACTTTAACCTCATCCGGCTCAAAAATTTCACGATCTTTTAATGTTTTATATCGTTCTAAAAACAAATATGCAAGTGCTTCAATCATCGAAGGGATTTTTTTATCAAAATGACGATCAATCGGAAATTGTTTTTTCTTTTTCTGTTCCTCTAAAGAACTTGGCGCTTTCGAAGAAAAATGTGATTCAAAGGGAATGACACGAACGCGATTCCACGTTGCTTGGTCCGATTGCTCGGTTTTGGGGGGATCATTGCAAATTAAAGCAAGTTTGAATTGTGGTTGAATCTCGACTGGATCAGAATGAAGAGCACGAGCATAAAAAGAATCATTACCACTTAATTCTTTCAAAATTCCAGTATTCATGACATCATTTTTGGAAGGCTCTTGTAAAAAACAAAAACGTACACCACTCGTCTGTGCTAGCTCCGGGGAAGCACTGCTGGATTGCGTTCTCTTTCCAACAATTAAAGATGTTGGTAGTTTCACGCAAAGTGGACCCATTAACTTTTCAATTAAATTTTGAGTAACTGATTTTGCATTATCACCTGTTCCGGTCCAAATTTGAATGGTTTTGTGAATATTGCCTCCTTCAAAAATGAAACAATTGAGATCCAAAAAGTAATTACGAATGGACTCATTCACAAATATTTTTTCAAAAAAGTCAATGACTAATCGGACTTCAGGGTGATCCATTGTGAGATTTGGATTATAGGAAAATGGAAGCGACAAACTTATATAATCGCTTGGATATCCCTTGCGAAACTCAAACGTATCGAGATTATACACACCATTCTGGAAAGCAATCAGTTTTTTATTCGCATCCAATTTTTTTGTAAATTCTGCATCATAAAATAAATCTTTTGCCTCACACATTAAATTTTTCTTGAAAGGTACCGATTCTAAACCCTCCATCACTTTCATGTAATTTTTTACCTCATTCTGTGCTTCTTGTAAAGATCCTTCCTTATTTTCGCCATTATGTATAATTTTTCGCAAAAGTTCCTCTGACGTGCCATTAGGTTTAAACGATTTTAATAACGCATGAATTTCCTCGAAATTTCGTTGAAGGTTTACTTCACGATACTTTTCACGAAATTGCCGGGATATTCGATTTCGCAACCCCACTCCGTCATTGTTTGCCACCCAAACATTGCCGTTGAAATGATACCAACGGTTTTTTGCAACATCCGAACAGACAAACTCATTGTCGTAGATCAGATGCATCAAGGTTGCAAGATTATGATGAGAGATTTGTTGTGTTTTCAAGGATTTGTCCGAATGATGCTTTAAAAATTTGTTCATGACCAGCACATATTGCTCTTCATTTTTCTCTTTGGCCAAATATTTCAACGATCCAACCGTAATATTTGACATTTCCATCTTTTTCCATTTCTGTTGACATGTCGAGCGAGAATATTTTTCCGGGCATCTTTGGGAAAATTTGTCCCACTTTTCAAATCCTTTCCGATCACCATGATAGATATTAAACAAAATCCAGCCCATATACATCCAGTCATTAAAGGAATAACTCATATCATTGAGAATTTCGAGTAAGTCATCTATTAATGTTTCATTTACTTCTGCATCAGATTCGTTCCGATTATGAAGCGCTTCGCTGACGACGCCATTATTAATTTGATCTTGTGACATAATATCTTGTCTTTGAATATTCGGATAGGTTTTGTAAAAGAAATCACTTTTTTCATCGGTCGCAATAATTGAAAAAATCTCCGATAAATGTCCACGTATATATTCCTCGCTATGATCGGTACTTGCGTGAATTGGATAGTCTACCAAAAGATCGGTCCATCGCTCTACGGGAACTCCTTGCCATGTAAAACCACGAGTTATTAAATAGGGTTTGTGTTTTTTACTCTTTGAGGAACCATAAAGTAACCATGGTGATCCTTTCTTTTTGACAATCTGTGTATCAATAAGCTTTCCCGGTAAAACACAGTCCGGTAAGGAAGTTGAATCGTTCTGAAAAATGGTCTTTAATTCATTTGTAACTTTCGGTAGTAAAACATGCTCCTGACTTTGTCTACTTAAAAACAATTGAGGAAAATGTAAATGAAAACCATTCTTTAACCATCGTGTCCCATCACGGCCGATTTCGTGATACGCCGGTTTTTCAAATAAAAAACAAACTAGATCCTCCTGATCGAGCTCTACCACAATCTCCTGAAGTATTTTCTGAAATGCTTTTACAATCGTCTGAACGTGACCCAAATGATACAAAGGTGGGGAAAGCATTTCTGCATCCACCTTCAAATCGACATCCACAATTACCGGAATATGAGAATAGATTTGGAGCTCAAGTAATGAAACCTTTTCCCCCGACTGGATTGCACGATTATACAGATAGAATAACTTTCGTTTATCCTGTGTATCGATAATTGAAAAACGTCCGACGGGATCCATGGTCACATGCGTAATCCGATGTGGGTGTTTATCTTGAACTTTGTATTCATTCAAGAAGGAATGTAGTGGGTCCATTTTTTTTAATAAACAATATAATTAAAAAACTTCATTTTTTACATCCACAAGCTTTTTTTTGTAATAATTATTTTTTATCCATATAATTATTTTTTACGAGAGAAGAACCCACTACTACGAAGTTGCCGCTCACCATCGATCGACTAGACCGCAAAACTTTGATCTTGTATTTTTGTCGAATGCAATATTCTGTAAACCCCAATCTTCGACCCAGAAGGAAGAGCATGGAGCTTCATGATTTAAAAAGATCCGTTTTTAATTGGTAAAAAAGGAAACAATGGTCGATATTTCTTATGGACTTGATCTTCATCCGATTGAAAAACATGTTGAGGAGGAGAAAATAACACTCCATAACTTTTTTCAACATTCCGGAATTATCATTGTGTATGTGTGGGCGGAATGGTGTTTGCCATGCCGTGAATGTGCGCCGGAATATGATCATTTGAAAACGGAATATACAGAATCACCTGTTGAATTTCTCAAAGACAACATTGATGATGAATATAGCTTTCACAAAGATCTCGTCAGTGTTGTCCCAAGTTTTTTTATCTATAAAGACGGTGAACGAAAAGCGACGATTCAAGGTGCAGAATTTGACACCATTCGGTTCGAGCTCGATTTTTTATTACAATGACTTTCCACAAAATGGTAAATCTTATCAATTTTTTCCTGGTTTTCATGTAACAAAAACCCAAAACTCTTTTTCCCTTCTAAATGCACCAAATGGCAATGTTCGCATTTTTCACTCATGTGATAAAAAAATGTTAGTGAATCTAAAACGTGTTTTGTGTCATCTGTAAAAAGAATAAAAAATGGAGTCCCAGCAGAAATGGAATCGTACTCTTTTGAACGCCATTGCAACAGTGGAAACTCCACAGGAAATAATAGAAAATCATACTCTGCCAAAGCGAAATCAAATAAGCTTGTGATACCATTCAATTCAATGATAAAGTCCGGTTTTCGTAGGTGATGTGTACTTGCGTAATTATATATATGGGATTGAACATAGGAACCAAACTGTTCTCCAAAAAAGCCCAACGTTTTAATCTCTTGATGGTTTTTCATCATGAGCTCAAATGTTTCCGCCACGACAGCAAGAATTTGCGTAATGGAGATTGGAAAATGGGGGCAAAATCCGTAGCCAGGATATTCTACCTGCACAATGGTAAATTTGTCAAAGGCCTCCTGTAGTTGTCGCATCAGAATATATTTCAAATTTGAGTTTCCTTGGCAACTGTTAAAGACAAACAAACAATTTTCAAACTGCGTTCCCGTAGGCGCATGAAATATGGTTACACCAGCATCATTCGAAAGAAATTGTCGTTCTACATCATCAATCGTCTCCGTCGAAATGAACTCCGTGTAAATAGGTAGCAGAATGTATTTTTCCTTTAAATAATTATATAGAAAGTAAATTAAATAAATCACATAAAGAACCGAATACAAAATTCGTAACTTTTGGAAACTCTTCATTTTTTTTTGATAATTATTTATTTTTATATGATTTATTTTAAAAAGCGCATGTTTGATTCTGTTGAAGACCACGAAGCATTTTTGGATATCTGTACCCAAAACCGGATAAAATGGTTTCGAATGAACAAAGGACTTATCAATTCTGATATTTTTGTTGGCTGGCATCAAGATAAAAAAACTTTCATCCGGAAGAAAATTTTGATGGCGAATGCAGATTATGACCTGATCGAACAAAATGCACTTTCAAATTCCATTTATTCCAAGGATTTTACAGTTTTTAAGGAAATTTACATCAACAAATTAGTGCAACGGAGTTTAGAAGTTCATAATGTACGCGCCCTGAAAATATTAACTACGTTCGTCTCTGTTGAGAATGATCGACCGATCATGAATATTATTCTACCGTATGTACGTCGTACGCTCCAAGAGTATCAAGACAGACGAAGGGATCGCTTTCAGAAACATGCCTTTAAAATTGCGCAAGCGATTATTCTGCAAATGTATCTGATGGATACTCTTCATATACATCATGGGGACTTACATGAAGAAAATGTCATGCTTGAACAGTCCGACAATCCCGAAAAAGTCCATATTTTGATTGGGGACAAAGATTATGGATTTTCATCCAATATTCATGTATACATTATTGATTTTGGACTTGCCCATGTCGACCCAAATATGTCAAATTTTCAGGAATTAAAACGTTTCTTCACGAATGCAACAGGTTTTCAAATCATAGCAAGTCAAATTGGAAATTTTCAAAACTATAACGATTTGTTTGAAAAATTTTTTTTGTAAAAAAAAAATAATCCTTAAAGAAAAATGGCAAGTTACGGAAATTTATCTTCCTACCATACACAGTTTTCCAGTTTGGGCGCATACAACAGATTGTCCAACATGGGGATACCGTTCAAAGGATATAGCACACCAACCGTCCCAGTTCCTGTGCACGCTTCGAAGGGGTTAAACAGTCTAACCTACGACGATGCCCAAGTGCGATATCCAAAAAGTGCTCTCGCCTATGGCACTAGCTGTCCTCAAAATTTCTTTTTTTCGAATCGTTGCGATTTAGGTTATACTGCGCAACGTGCAGACAATGTAAGTTCCTCCTAAAGTGTGATGGCAAATATTTTTTGAATGGTTCAAAAAATATAGTTTAAGAAAACAAAGGTCTCATGGATAAATGACGAAAAAACGTATTTTAGTGACGGGTGGCACTGGATTTATTGGACACCATTTAATCACGTCTCTTTTGCGCAATCCCAGCAATTACATCATCTGTGTAGACAACAATTTTACCGGAAGTATGGAAAATATCACTAAATTCCGCAAGAATCCAAACTTTGAATTCATACGTCATGACGTAACATTACCTTTGTATATTGAAGTCGATGAAATCTACCACATGGCGTGTCCTGCATCACCCCGAGCATATCAGTTAAATCCCATAAAGACAATAAAAACAAATGTCGTGGGAACGATCAACATGCTTGGTCTTGCAAAACGTGTCGGTGCGAAAATTTTACTTACGTCGACTTCTGAAATTTATGGCGACCCCACAATGTCTCCGCAAAACGAGGACTATTGGGGAAACGTGAATCCAATTGGTCCAAGGTCCTGTTATGATGAAGGAAAACGATGTGCAGAAACGATTATGCGGGAATATCACCATCAGCATGGCGTGGATATCCGCATCGTCCGTATTTTCAATACCTATGGACCTCATATGGATCCATATGATGGTCGCGTTGTCAGCAATTTCATCATGCAATGCTTACACTCTGAGCCGATTACGATTTATGGAAAGGGGGAACAAACAAGAAGTTTTTGTTATGTCTCCGATACAGTAAAAGGAATTATGGCAGTGATGGACGGACCACATCCTGGACCTTATAATGTTGGAAACCCCAATGAATTGACAATCCACCATTTAGCAGAAACGATTCATTCGCTCACAAAGTCCAATTCTATTTTCATTGGAAAGCCTTTGCCTATCAATGATCCGAAACAGCGCCGTCCTGACATTTCAAAAATTCATGGAGACTATGGTTGGCAACCCGAAATATCGTTAAAAGAGGGATTGGTTGAAACGATTGATTATTTTCGACAACTTGATCCAACAGTATTGTAGTAGTGCTGTTGGATAGCGAATTTGATCGAAAATAGATATGAATCAATCATAAAAAGGATTTAGCTGTCATGTACTTGATCGTTTACGTCGTGAGTGTTGCTGTTGTTTCTGCTGATTTTGCTGATCTTGCTGTTGTTGACCCTTGCTTTGTTGTTGGCGCTTACGTTCTTCCCTGGACACAGGTTGGGGTAGTAATGCTCCATTTTCTCTTTGCAATCTTTCCCTCTCCCTCCTAAATTGTTGATTCGCTTGTCGTTCATATTTTTTCCGAAGTTGTATGATATGATCTCTCAGCTGTTCTTGGAATATTTGTTCATGTCTTGCAACAGGTACGTTTTGCTGTGCGATATAACCAAGGGCCCCCCCGGTTAAATTGTTTATTTGTCTTAATCTCCGATTCCAAAAATGGGCGATATTGGCATACATACAGTCCACTGCATTAGTGCATGTTTCTACTGCCGATAATTTTATTTTGGCAAGCTTTTCGAAGAGTGCATCGACCGTCCGGAAGTTTCTGAATCTGTCTTTCGTTTTCAACTTGGTCCAGTCAAATATTTTCACATTATCATCTTCATAAATTACTTTTTTAATGGAGGTAATATATCCTCCGTACATTTTGGCTTGCTCCTCATCATTTCTACTTAACAAAACTGGAGAATTTTTATACGTTCTCAATACGTTTTTAATAAATTCGAGATTCGCTTGCATGCGATCTAACAAGTGAATAATCTTGTTCGCACCCTCCAAATCGCTTTCTCGGATACTATCAAATCTTATGATGGCGGCACAAATGCCTTTCCCAGCCATCAATTTCTTTTCCACACAATCGATTAATAATGATTCATATGCTTTCAGGAGATCGATACAATGAAGGCATGAAGAGTAGAGAATCTTCATTTCACGCATCTGTACTTCATATCGAATGTTATAAATTCGGACATTCTGCTTCACCCTTGCGCTTTCCGTACCTTTTTTCATGTGCTTATTCAGTTGATGAGTTACTTTGTCTGCTTTTCTTTTTGCCCGATAGGCCGTGGTCGCAATGTTCGCACCAATTTTTGCACCAAGCTTTGATCCACTATCCCGCCAAGTGTCATTTGTTGATTCTCTTCCCATTTTACCTATCCAATAATTTTTTTTTTTCTAAAAATTTTAAAAATGGACTATTCATCAAACTGCATGCATCTCATTATTTGTTTACCGACATGAACGTACGAGTGGTGGTGAGGAAATGATTCATTTTCGAAAAAAATAAATTGAAAATAAAATATTGCTTATTATTAGGGAAACATAAGATGAAGTTTCAAAAGACTGCTTTTTATATCCAGAATCGATTGCGAAACCTTCGACAGATTGGACTTGAGCGGGACGAAGAATGCGTTCGAGATAAATCATGTTCAGAGTCGAAATATCAAGAATTCACTGTCTTGTCATTAGATGATAATAGTGATTTACAACAAAAATGTATCTATTCGGGGGATTACAAGTATACTTTTAATATTCTACCAGGACAAGATCCCGCCGAATCTTGTCAGAGTTCCATATCGGTCACCATTGATATCACAAATAATTGCCGTCCCGTTGGGAACCCTACAGCCTTGTTGCTTTGTTCTGAAAAATGCTATGTATGGCAGGCACCATCTGCGGGGGATGATGTCAATTGGTTGGCACTAAATTATACTGCAAGTGAACAAACACTTACGGTTGCGGTAACATGTGATCCATCGGAAGATGCGTGTGTGCTTCAGACAAAAAGCGGGTTGACATGTAATAAAGTTTATGGATAATGATGGATTATCGAAGCAACATGTAAACATTACGATGTTTTCTCCGAGCTGTCATCGGATGTTCCAGGATCGACATAGATAGGTTCGGTCCTAAAAATTATAATGCTGACGAAAACTATAAAGATAATGAGGAGGAACAATGAAATTTCCGCCAGTATTCTTTCTGTTTTAATATTTTCAAATTTCTGAAAGAATTTCATTTTTATTACAACCAAGATAATTTAAAATCTTTTGGATAATTGATTTGGTTAATTTTTTCTCTTTGTTTCCGTAACGAATATCCAACAAGGTTTGCTCGAGTCCATGCGGATTATCCAGATATTGTCTGAAGAACTCGTGACAACTTTGAAAATGTTCTCCGATAGCGATAGCCATGGGACTGGAAATTCCACGGATGGAGAAGAGAATTTGCAAAAAGAAAAGCTTTGCATTTTCATAATTTTTTTTATGGACGCCTTTAAATCGTGATTCAATTTGATCTTGTTCAATGGACCGCGTTCGAAAGAATTTGTCCGAATCAGATCTTGAGATAAAGGAAACGGTCTCCCACGTTTCTTCCATAATTTCGGTAAAAAACAACGGAATAGAATATCCTATCATTAAACGATACATGGCTTGCTTCTCGATTAAAAATTCCTTGTCGAATTTTCCTTCCACAATATAAATGATTTGCCTTTCGGATGATTCGCTTCTCCATAAAAGTAAACGACTGCGCTGTTCCCTGAAACGACCATCACGGATTGATGCTCGAACATCAGTCCATGTTTTTCGTTCGATTAAAATCTCATGTGTATCCGTATAAATTCTAAAATCTCCAAGTACTAATGGTTTGATCACAAGTTCTTGTGTGTTTCCGATGTGTGCTAACAATTTATGTTCGCGAAAGTCGATTTCCAAATTCATGTTTATTAAGGTAAATTTTAACTTTATATACATTTAAAAGTAAAAAAACGTCATAAATAAAATGGCGACTGATTATTTATTTCGATGTAAGACAAATGATGCTTACGTAATCAAAACATTGATAGAACTGTTGCATCATACATTGAAAACGGCATGTTTTCAGATAACCCCATTAGGTTTAACATTACGGATGATGGACTCGAATCAAAAGCTATTAATTGATTTGAAATTGGACAGCGACAGTTTTTTTGGTTTTCATTTTAGTACAAAGGTGGAGAATCAGTGTATTAATATTGGGATAAATTTGAATCATTTTTATCGCATGCTGAAATCGGTAAAGAAGCGTGATTCTTTGGTATTTTTCATTGAGGAGAATAATATTCATTATTTGGGCATTGAGATTATTCCGAAAGACATGAATCGTAAGACGATTTCAATGATTACTATCCAGACATTGGAGAATCTTCAAATTGAGTTACCAAAAAAATATTGTAATTCGATTTTGGTGTTTTCAAACGAATTTTCAAAAATGTGTAAAGACATGATTCCAATATCCACCACTTTGAAAATACGTGCCACAAAACAACAAATTGGTTTTTATTCCGACGTGGATGCCATCTTTTCCCGAGAAGTATTTCTGCCCGGCGATTCAGACAGCAATGACAACGATTATGTTTTCGAGGATGTCTTTGAGACGGAGCACATTTCTCGCATCTTGAAAATTTCAGGTTTGAACGATAAAATTAATTTGATTTTTGAGAAAAATATGCCGTTCCATATTCAATCCAAAATCGGTAGTTTAGGAAATATAAGTTTATATATAAAAAGCAAGAAGCAGATTGAAGATGAAAATAATTATATTTAAAATAAATAAAAACTTTAATAAAATGGAAATTGGTATTGTCGGAAATGGATTTGTCGGTAAAGCAACCGGTATCTTAGCCAATAATAGCATTTCGCTAAAAGTCTATGATAAAGATCCTTCACTGTGTGTACCATTGGGGACAACAATGGAGGATTTGTTACAATGCAGCGTTATCTTTATATCTGTGCCAACTCCTATGAACCGGGATGGGAGCTGTTGTCTATCAATTGTCGAAGCAGTAGTTGATGAATTGCGGCAGTTGCATTATGCTGGATATACTGTGATCCGATCTACGGTCCCCGTAGGGACATCTGATTTGTTGGACTGTAATTTTATGCCCGAATTTTTGACCGAAAAGGATTATTTGAATGACTTTCGGACAAATCCAGTCTGGATATTCGGTGAAAAAGAGGTTCATGAAGAATTTCGCAATATAATACAACGTATTTTTTCTTCCGCAAAGGAACATGGACAAATTGAGTCAGATACTTTACATTTTATGAAAAACAGTGAAGCCGAAATGGTAAAACTATTTCGCAACTGTTTTTTGGCAACGAAAGTGTCTTTTTGCAATGAAATATATGAATTTTGCGAGAAAAAAAAGATTGATTACGAGGCAGTTCGTTCAATTGCATGCATCGATTCACGGATCACGTTATCTCACTCCCAGGTACCACACGACGGTAAATTTGGTTTTGGTGGTACATGTTTCCCCAAAGACACGGCAAGTCTGCTGCATCAAATGGAACAAAGTAATCAAACGTCCTATATTATGAAGGCTGCGGTGGAACGTAATTCGATCGTTGACCGTCCGGAGGCGGATTGGACATCCAACAGAGGGCGTGCGGTAAATTTTTAAACTTTTTTTTCATTTATAAATAAATACAAAATCAAATGGTACAAGTTAAGATTGGCACTATAAATATTGGCAATTTTACTAATATTCTTCTTTGGTTTATTATAATTATTTCGTTTATAATGACTGTCATTGGTCTACTTCTATCCGGGGCATTACAGACACGCACGGTATTTGATAATGATATCTCCGACGATGTCATCAATTTGATTGCCACACAAATGCAGGCATATTATGGATTGATTATTAAAAGCAACAGTTTCATTCCGAATGTAAAGTCCATTCAGTTCACAAACTTGGTATCGATGGAGTCAGATGATCCCTGTGCGTTCCGTTTCAGAGTACAGGACTGTGACAAAAGTACCTGCGCTCTCAAAGCGCTTTCTAACGAGTATTTTAGAGATACTGAGAATGACCACCTGTTCAGTATGCAAGCATCGGGAACGAAAAATGATTCCTTTGTTTTCCCAGTGCCTAATAACCGTACTTTTATTATAAAAAATGACAACAAAAGTGTCGCAAATTGGGATTACTAATAAATAATGTATATGTGTTTTTTTTTTCTTCTGTACCATAAATGGAAAAAAAGACGGCTCGGCAAGTTTCTGCCCCATCAATTTTGTTGTGGCTTTCAACATTGATCATTTTTGGCTTTGCCGTTTTTTCGTTACTGAAAGCTTTACGATCATCGAAAAAATTAGTCTTGGATGAATTCATAGGTATGGATGTTTATACTGGTATCGCAAATACACTCGTGGAAAATTATGATTTTGTGCGATTCTCGGATGATAACTGTATAAAAAATGTAAATAAAATAATATTTGGAAATAACGTCGAATTGCAAGCACTCTCTGGTTGTGAAATGACATTTGATGTGACTCACTGTGATGATAAATGTCTTGTAAAAGAGAAAGGTCACCACCTTTTCCGTGTGACAGGATCGGGTAATCCTATGGCAAATTTCGCGATCCCTGGAAACGACGATTACACGATTGGATTATCTGATAACGACCCTTCTGCTCCAATACCATCCTAAAAGACGACAACTCTTTTTTTTTTATCGATTGTATTATAAAAAAAACGTTTGTTATATTAAATAATGGAAAATAATCCTGTCCCGACAGATGGGCCATCACTAAATATCATTCTTCAGTGGATGTTTCTTCTTTTGACATTTGGATTAGCTATTGTCGTTATTGCACGTGACGTCTTTATCAAGACAACCGTCACCGATCCAAATGACATTCCGACATCAGCTTTCGACACGATCTCCGAAAAATTACAAAGCGATTATGAATTTCTTGTCTTCCAAAAGGATACAACAGATCCAGAAAACCCCCTATACAATATTGATAATGTCAATGGTATTAACTTCACCAATGGTTTAGCGATGGAGGCAAAGGGTAGTTGTCAGATAATCATGAACATTACCGATTCCGTCGTTTCAGGTTGCGAAGCAAATGAGGACCCGGCATATATATTTACATATGGTGATACGCCACCGGCCAAGTATTTGTTTTATTTAAATGGAGATACAGGAAGTGCCACGGTGCAATTTCCAGTCCCTGGGGGTCAATGCGTCTATGCTCTGGGTTGCTCGGATGCCAGCCAATGTGACAAAGGAAAAGTCTGTTCATGGAATAACTGCCCTCCCTAAAATACAAAAATTGAAAAAAAAAGACATTTTTATAATATTTCAAAACATATAGTTTATATCACAACAATCGTATTTGAGCTTACTATATTTATTTCGGATAGAATGACAACTGTTGCAACTTCGTTTCCATGGAAACGAATCGAAGAAAAACCGGAGAATTTTGAGGATGTCGTGAAACTCATCGACTCTGCCATCGCAAAGGATACTCCGCAGGACTACAAAGTTATTTCCGAAGACGACATGTGTTTGGAATTGTTCTTAGAGAAGTATCCGAAAATGAAGCGTTGGTTTGGGACCATTCTATTTCCAGAAAACAAAGTCGTCAAAACGAGTACAGAAATGATTATTGAAAAGAATAAGCGAAAGCAAATAGAACGGGACTTGGAAAACTTTACGCGAAATACAAAATATGAGATTAATAATCAGATGTTCAAGTATTCCGTGTTCAATTACCTGTACATTTTGTGGTGGTGCTCTGAAATCCATGTCAATTCACGAAAAGTACGTCCTCTTATTATTTTAGATGCAATCATCTCTATGAATCGAATCAACAGAATGGTTACCTTTCACAATCCGAGATATGCAATTGGATTTCAGAATGGGGAAGCAGAAATGAATAAGTTAGTTACTGAAGATTATTTCGAGTTGCTGTTTAATAATCCAAAGTTATTAGTTCGCAGTTCATTTCAATCACAGGACAATTTCATTCAACTTCATAAGGAACAACGTCAAACTTTGGATTTGATTGGGAATGCGTTGAAAATGGATCGACCATTATTACTTGGAAATCAAATGCCGACCGGACATGGGAAAACCTTTTTGGCAATTCCGCTGGCGAAGCAATTGAGCACCGAAATGAATGCGGAGAAGAAAAAAACCGTTTTGTTTGCTTGTTCCAACGAACTTGTAAATATGGATGTGGCATCCAATGCCCTTATTGGAAATCAATTGCATTTGTGGATGGCAAAATATATTTTTGTAGAAAAACAAAAGAAATTGCCTGATGGAACCGTGATACTTGAAAAAAAACCGCAAGTACTCATACGACCATACAAACGCTGTTTTCCAGCGACATGGAAATCCGTTTATCGCAAGGAAGACGAAAAGAAAACGGGCACGATTGAAGAACAGTGGAGATTTTATGTCGGTGCCACAAGAAAGAAGCCGGACATTATTGTGGCAGATTTGTTGTCGTGCAAATTTTTACTAAAAGCGCAAGAGGCTCTTGATAATCCTTTTGTTGGATATATTGATGAGTTCGTTTCGGACAAAGAATCCAACAAGGTGATGGCTGAGATTTGTCACTACTTACCACGCCAAACAGTACTCTTGTCGAGTATCTTGCCAAAATTTGAAAGTCTACCACAAGTGGTTCAGCAGTTTTGTAATCGTCATGAAGGCATTGTTTCCGAAGTTGTGCATCGCGTCCAATCTGCCGAAGTATCGATACCATGTGTTGTCGTTGACCAAGATGGTCATGTGCGCTTCCCACATCATTTGATTCAAACAAGACCCGAATTATTGCATTTAATTTCGGAGATGAGAACAAATCCTCGTATTCGTCGTACGTACTCACCAAAACATGTGTTCTATTGGGCAAAAGATTTAGCGCCAATTCTTCCGAAAAATTTACAATTTTTTTACAATTTCCCCACGATAGGGGCAATTCACCTCTCTGGCATTTTGGAGTATGTGGTGCGACTCTTTGAATTTTTGTGTGAAAATTTCGATTACTTGGAAACATTTCAAAAATACAGACCTCGTGTCATGAAGAAAATTTCATTTTCAAAAATGTTTACCACGCAAAGCATTTTTTACGAAGGGAAGACCTTGTACATTACAAAGGATGTGATTGAAAAAACCAGAAAATCTGCAAATAAACTTTTTGATGAGGAGCGATTTGTGAAAATCGAAAAACTGATTACGGAACGTGACAAAAAAATTAAGGGTTTCCAAAAACAACAGCGATCCTCTGAGCGAAGAAAACCAACAAAAGCAGATAATAAAGAAAAGCTGATTAATAAGCAGGAGACAATACAACAAAAAATGGCGTTTGCAGAGGACATCGAGAATACCGCTGTCAGGATTCCGGAAGATTTCATCGTCAATACAGAGGAACATTTCCGGAGATTTCACCCAAATGTTTCAGCAAAAGGTATGCCCATCAACACAAATCGAATTGTTTTAGAGGACTACTTCTTTGATTCTTTCTGTGATATCGACCTTTATCTGTTAATGGCAGGTATCGGGATGTATGATGTCAAACGGCAAACAGAACATCAACGAAACCTTGTGATGAAAATTTACAATGATTTGTCCTTTTTTTGTGCAGGTCTGGATGTTGTTTATGGAACGAACTTAGCAGGCCTTATCAATATTGCCATTGATCAAGAATTTGCGAGGGATGTTTCCATCGCAACACTTTATCAATTAATGGGACGCGTGGGACGCATAGGAAGGTCCTATCATGCAAATATTATTGCGAATCACGAATCAACTGTCCAAAAGCTTCTCTGTTTAGATGAAAATATTGACATTGACAACGACATTGAAAAAATGTTTCAAAATTTTTCGCCAGAATAATAAATGTATTTTCAAAAATTTTTTCTCTTTGTTCCGATTTTCCAAAATACCAATTATATTTTCTCAATTACCACAGAAATTATTCCACAAATTCGTGGACAATATTCCATTTTTAACTACCAAACAAAAGACGATGTCTATCGATACAAATCAAAATTAAGAAAATCCCACAAAGAAAAAATCCCGTTTCATGTTGAAGATCATCATTTGATCCCACAAGAATTCAAGAAACATTATGTAATTCAGTCTTCTAAATTTAATATTAATTGTAGTAATAATTTATTAATTATGCCCGGACGTTTGTCCAAAGATCTCTTTCCACAAAAAATAATTCATCAAGGTCATCCACATTATAACAAACGAGTTCGATTTTACTTGAATCATATTGGGCGGTCGGAGTGTAATGAAACTCGGCAATATCAATTATGGCTTCTTTTAAAACATCTAGAAGAATCTATTCTTCGTCATGAAACCATGTTGTTTTCAAATCCAAATCACGTAAGAAAGGAATAGAATTTGTATATTTTTTTTTAAAGAAAAAAATAATATAAAGAAAATGATTACGATTGTGGCATTTGACATTGGTATCCATCATTTCGCACATGCCATTATTCGAGCATCGGAGTGCCATTGGGAAATTCTTCATTTGGATTGCCACGATTTTGAGGAACACAAAAAAGTTTCGGAGATACAGATGGATCAAACATTCTGGTCACGGTTTCATTTGTATCTGGAAGGATTGGATGGTCTTTTTGAGAAATGCGATGTTTTTCTGATTGAAAGACAACTTGGATTTTCAAAAATGGTGAATTATAAATGTGTACAGATGAGCGCTCATGTTTTTTCACATTTAGTACTAAAGTATCCTGAAAAGAAAATTATCGAGTACGGGGCCTTCGAGAAAACAAAGGCATTTGGAAAAAAGATTAGCAAGAAATCGGAAAGGAAACAATGGACAACGGTCTTTACTAAAAAAATGTTGGCGATCCAACATGACGAGACATCAATTGGTTGGATTGAATCGTTCCGGAAAGAGGATGATGTTTGTGATTGTGTTGTGATGATTCTGTCCTTTTTAAAAAAAAATAATTTCTTATTTAATGAAAATGAGAGTATGTTTTTTATGCAAGAAACGGTATCGTCTCATTGAATTGAATTGTTCACATAACATTTGCTTCGATTGCTTGTATGATAAATACAGTGATGATGATAATCTGCAATTTGTGAAACCAAATTGTTGTCGGGTGGACATTGGTTTTCAACGTCTTTTTGAGTATATTCGGGATTGTAACATTCGTATCGAATTTCCAGATTTTGTGGACCAAAATCTTCCTTTTCGGGAACGGCTATCTACAATTCAACAAAAACAATTACCATACATTAATTTTATCGAAGACGACATGATTTCTTTTCAAGGTATACGATTCCGTACAAGTCGAGACGCCGTTCTATTTGCCAACATTGGGCATTACAGGATGCCACATCGAACGCAAATTTTACAGCATTTTAGGAGAAGACCGCTTTCATGTATCAAAAGATTACAAAACGAATTGTATCAAATTTATGTCGTCCGTAAAAATTATGACACTCTGTATACATTCCAAGATTTATTGTATCATCCACTTGAATATGAAAAATTTCTCGTCCATTACATTGACAGTGGGACAATCTTTGAGTACAACTGTCATGAAATTCAGAATGATGGAATCCTTTCGAATATGTATTTTATGAATTTTGTTTTTGCGTTGGCACATGTATGGGATCATCGTTCCACCGACTATATTGAAAATTATTATGACGGTGCGATTGTTTCCCGCAATGGAACGTTACGAGATCGCTTACAGGTTTTAAATAAGTATGGGATTGTACATGTGCCCGAAAAGTACAAAAATTTACGATACCAATTATATGGGAATATGAACTATTCCAACAACGAAAAGTTGTTCCATAATCTTCGACTTGTTCATTTTCGTGATATGACTCTCCTGGAAAAAAAATATGAGATGCGAAAACAATATTTACTCCTATTTTATAAATCAGATTTCAAGAATATTAATTCATACGATATACGCCGGGAAATATTTTCCTATTTGGAATTGTAAATCCAATTTTTTTCTCTGGAAAGTATGATCGGTTAATTTCACAACTTTTCGGTTTTTGGATTACGACGAGTTTTACGGAGACATTCTTTGTTATCGGAACAAAATGATAAAAGATAAAATGTGGAGTGTGATTTTTTTTACACCGCGCGATATTTTTTCTCGAAAAATATTATGTTATATTAGACAGGAGATGAAAGTGTGCATTTGTTTTTTTGGTGTTGTGTCAAGATCGATCCAACATACGATCTATTCGATCAAGAGAAACGTTCTAAACGAGCTCCGGCGTTACGGACATTCTTATGATATTTACGTGCATGACATTAAGGTCCGGGACTTTCAATCAAACCGGGCCGGTGATAGCTGTTCACAATTGTCATACAAATCGAAGCTTTTACCTGCTACTTTTTATGAATCATCCAATCAGACGGAGATGGATCAGCATGTCAAAGTACAATCTAAAAAGTTGTGTCCTTTTGGTTGCAATCCAGATTTTGATGCGTTTACCGTTTTGAACTGCTTTCGTCAACTCTATAGTATCGCACGGGTTACAAAGATGTGGAAGACACATGGGAGAAAGTATGACTATTTTATTTATTTGAGACCTGATTTGAAATATGAAACAAAACTGCCAGTCAAGCTTATTGAGAAAAACTACAGAAAAAATATTTTACTATCTCCAAATTGGCATCGACACGGAGGATACAATGATCGAATCTACATGGGTCCGGAGAATATCATTTCCAGGCTCGGTCTACGCTTGAATGATGTCTATTCTATTTTGAGTCAGGAAAAAAAACCATATCATCCCGAAAGATTTATAGGATACGTGGTCAAGAAATACAAAATAAAAGCAAGATTCGTTGACTTTTATGGGAGACGTGTTCGTAGCAATGGACAGATTTCCACTGCAGATCCGCCCATAAATTTATTTACAGGAAAAAAAATGAATGTTTTCTATAAATAGAAATGGAATTTAAAATAAAGAGTTTACTAGAAAAATTGCAAAACTACATATCAATTTTCAGGAAAAAAGAAAAGAAAAAGAATCACGGTGAAAAGAATGAAGAAACAGTAGAGAAGATGGAAAGTGCCGTTAGAACCATCCTTGAAGGTATTGGGGAGGATCCCACAAGAGCTGGACTCGTGGATACACCATCGCGAGTCACCAAAGCACTTTTATACATGACAAAAGGATATCATGAAGGCCTGTCAAATATTGTCGGCAATGCAGTTTTTGACGAACATCATTCCGAAATGGTTCTCCTTCGAGACATTGATATTTTTTCTCTATGCGAGCATCACATGGTACCATTTTTAGGGAAGGTCCATATTGCGTACATTCCCCGATCAAAAGTATTGGGCTTATCAAAGCTTGCGCGCATCGCAGAAATCTTCTCACGTCGCTTACAAGTCCAAGAACGACTTACGAAACAAATTGCAGAAGCCGTCGAAGAAGCCATTTCACCACGTGGTGTTGCTGTTGTTATTCAATCGACCCACATGTGTATGGTAATGCGAGGTGTCGAGAAATCAGGGTCCTCGACCATGACAAGTTCCATGAGAGGGTGTTTCAAGAAACAACGGTATCAAGAGGAATTTTTTGCATTGCTTGGTCATCCATCATTGACCTAAGCAAAGACCATTTGTCAGGTCGCGGAGGGGAGGAGCATTTTGTTTGAATTTTAAGTAAAATTCAAAATCGTCAAAGTTTGACATTGCTTCGGATTCATTGGTTGTTTCAGGAAAAAAACTGATGCGTCCAATACTGGTTCTCCTTATACTTGACATTTTTTGCCACTGTGCTCGTACCGGGATTTTCTTTAAAAGCTCGAATCATTACTTCGACATCATTCAATACTTCTAGATCGTTATCGGTTCCATTGCCTTTCCAGACGGGCCATTCGATCCATAATCTGTTTTTTTGTAAATCCTTTACGTAAAAAGTTGGTTTTTTGTTCTTTTTAAGCCATTCTAAATTTAAGGATAACTGTCTTATTGTACCGCTGTTATGTTTAACGGCGGTCTGGAATATCCATTTTCCATCTACTTCAGCCCTACTGTCATAACTGAAACAATACTTCTCGTCCTGTCCCGCATTCACAGGTATTTTGTAATATCCATCAGAAAGTGTTTGACAGCCGACACCCGACCAAGATCTCTTGGCCGCCCCGAGTTCAACTTCATCGGAGAGTGCTACGTTGGATTTTACCTCATTGTTGGCTTTGATGGCATTTAAATTCCGAAATGTATTCCCTGTATATATAGGGTTGGCATTGACTCTTGACATTCTCCCTGTTCTATATAGAAAGGTTTTTTTTTTAAAGTAATTGTCCCTCCGTGATGGGCTCGTCTTGTTTGAATTTTTTGTTGAAAACGCAGCCATTAAAATACTTTATATGGTTGCCTCTAGGGCCACTTCGGTTGAATCATAGGATTCCGTGGCGCAGGGATCGATGGCTTGCGCACGAGACAATATACCCCACAACATGATGGAAACAAGTGCTGTTTTGCTTAAAACAGACAAAATGGAATAGGCCTTTTCAATGTGCTCGTATTTTGTTTTTGGACGGCAAATTTGGTAGAGCTGGACAAATCCAAATGACGTGTAAAACACAACCAAGATAATCACAAGATACGCGACAAACGAAGGGGGTGTAATTTTTTTATCACACTGGGGAAGGGTAAAACCTCTCGCGGCAAATTCATAATTTTTGATGATGATTGCCCATGCACCTAGAACCAAAAACCATCCTAGAAAAGTACCAATTTTGGCAACTTGCGTTCCCATTGTTTTTTCAATGATATCACCTAGAATCATCGAAGAGGCAATCATGACTGCGATTAAAATTTGTACATTCAATTCAACCGTACCAGAAGCGAAGCATATAATAACAATCATTACGGTTGCAGTGATACTATATTCAATCCAACGCAACGAGTTGTTCTTCTTTTTAAGCCGATTTTTATATCCCCACCAGTTAAAACTATATGCATAGTGGAACAAAGCTGTAACCGCGGTAAATGCAATAAGCAATCCCAAAATAACATTCGAGTCGTACGTTGCATAGGTCGTGATTTCGTTATTGACTTGTAGATCACGTGATGAGATCATTAGATCATTTTTGTCTTCACTTTTTAAAGAAATGGCAACAACAGCAGCCAAACATAGTAGAGTTTGTATAATGGCGACACATAGATTTAAACTAAGCATTTTATAATAGATATTTTTTTTTTTTGAGTATTTTATAAATGCCACTATCCTCTTATTTTCAACGAGTTCAACTATGGAAACATAAAACAAAACCACTTTTTCGATTTTTTTCACACAACACCGCACCAATGCCACCAGAGTGGAAAGAGTATCCATGGAAACAGGACTGGGAAAAGATGCAGACATTCTACGCCTTTTCTGCAGACTACAAGGGGGCATTGTCACGTGGTTACTTTCCTGTACGCATTGTCAATGAAGAAGCCTATCCTCATCAATCACTTTTCGTCGATACTCCGATGTCTAGCTTTTCGTATCGAAACACGGAAGATTTTATTGTGTTTTTGTATCCCTTTCTGGACTCCATTCCGCTTTTTATCTCAACAAATGGGAAGCCCATTCATGACGTAGTAGTCTATAATACGGCTGCTCGTAATGACCTTGCGTTGAATACGAAGTATAATTTTTTCCCATCCAAAATTAGTCAAACAACTCCTTGGTACGAAAAGTATACACCATTTAGTAACTCTAAATTTTTTTATGTTTTCGCGGACAAACCATCCTATTCCCATTGGAAAATAAATAGCGAAAAGATCATTTTACCGGCGACAAAAGGCTATCCGAGCGTAAAAGAAGCGGTAATCGCCCTAAACGAACGCCTCCGTTTTGGCTTTTCACAAGGCAATAAAAGCCCATTACTGGAAAGTAGTACACAATCTTGTGGGATTGTGGGCTATATCATGATCATTCTGCTAATTCTTTTAGGGATAATCTTGTTATGGATTGCCTTATGTAAAATAACTAACCGTAAATAGTACCGTATAAAACAAAGCAGTTTTAAAAGCCGTGGAAACATAGACATTTTCCGTGAAACAAAGGTTACGTATCTTTTTATCGAATTTGGGAATGTTAAATACATAAAATAATAAAATAATTGCGAAAATTTTCATATACGTAAAAATCGATATGGGTGGTGTTGTCCGTAATGGTGCAGTAGTCGGCTTAGTTTCTACCTTGACTTTATTGAGCTTTGCCACAGGAGGCACCACTTTTTCCGGAAACAGCCAATCCACCATATCCTTTTCTTCGGATGTAAGGGGTATATTGTTTGTTGGGAGTGCGACGATTTCTGACATTATTTTTAATAACAGTCCTCTTTTTTTTAAATAAAGTTAGGATAAGAAATCAATTGAGAAGACTGCAGTTACTGCATTTTGTACAATAAAGGGATATACTAATGTTGAATTTGGGGAGTAAAAACTGTTGAGAGGTAGTGTGGTGATTTCACAGACACGATCCGACATTGTCTGCGAAAGCTTGGGGAAAAACTTCAACGGTGTTCCATCGGGAAGCATAAGACGGAAAAGTAATGTATCTTTTGGAGTAAATTTTACCATCACTGTTTGCCGACAGCTCAAATGTATGAATGTCAAGGTTGGATTCCTGACATTTGCAATTGGTATAACAAAGTTAGCCGATGCGACTGCAGGTATGTTACTAATCACCGTATTTCGAGTCGAGATGGCACTACGTGATGAATTTCCAAACGAACAGAGGATATATGGAAAATCCGCCAAAAAAATTTTCGTTCCACAAACCGGGAAATTCGGTATACTAATCGACAGCAACGTTATATTCGCACAAATTGGATTTTGTGTAGGGACCATTGGCAAAGAAATATTCGGAAAGGCGGTCTCATAGGATATATAATAACAATAAACAACACCATATTGCGCAATGTTTTCATCAATAATTTTCAAATGCATAGGATCGATCGAGAGATATATAACCGTGGGCCTGCGCTCATCAATTGTAAAGTACAGGACATGATTATATTTCATATTGATTATAGCAAGAATATATCGCTTGTGTAAAAGGTCGCCATTTTGTGTACTTGTCATGATAATTCCTGAACCAAGATCAACCACTTCAATCGTGACGAATTGTCTCTGATATCGCTGCAACGTCAATGGACCTACTTTTTGTTTTTGTCCAGGATGTAAAATATCTAACGTTCGAATTTTCCCTTCCGAATCAACATCTTCCACTCTCATCAATACAGTTCCATTTTGAACCCAATCATTCTTTTTAAAACCAGGATCTGATGACTTGATGGTAAATCGTTTTATGCCCAAAAAGAAGGGGGGTCTTTGTGTTTCATCTTTCAAAAATCCTGGTTGTTTCCAGACAATGAAAAAATCATCGGCATCAAACGATGGCATGTCCTCCAATATTAAACTCCTTCCTTCCTTATCGACCGCCTTTACTTTGGAATACCAATCCTTCGTCACGTTTTCTACGAAAAGATTGACGCTTAAGGCAGGAAAACTGAACTGTGACAGAAGCGATGTATCTGAAAAATTTGGAGCACCGAGCAGAACCAATGTTCTGTCTTGATGGTTAGAGATATTAATGAAATATCCGGTGTCGGTTATAGACTCTGTTTGGCGTACATTTGACATTATATCTGTAAATAGGACATTACCGTAATATTCGGTAAAAATATCAGCATCGAGTGTTGCTAGAAACCCCGTGTATGCAATTACATTTGCTGACAGACCACCATAATATAATATTGTTCCTAGAAAATATTCTGTTGCTCTTAGAATTTGTTCATTCTCATCGTTTGGTATGACGAGACAGCTGCTAGGGCCAATTGGTATAATGTTGGCGACAAAGGTATCATTCGGAATTTTCGATAGGGGCGTTTCTGTTCCATTACTTTTTCCAATCCATCGATAAGCATATCGAATAAATTGTGACGTAATATTCGTGCATCGCAAATCGTCACGGTAGGCCAATCGCTCGGGGTTGGGTGGTTTTCCATTGACATTAATTTCGAATTCAGTCGGATATGGATAAGTTTTATAGTCACGAAAATTAGAATCTAATTGAATAATCATTTCTTGTACATACAAATATTTTTTTAAACTATTGCAGTTTTCGAAAATCATTCGCGTGAATGATGATAATTTTGAACACTTCATCAGAATTGAGATAACATAAAATCCTTCAACAGGGGAGTAGAGCCTCAAAATGATCGATCATCGCCATTAATTTCGACTGATAATGTTTCAGCTTTTCGACCCTGTCCCATGATTTCAAAACACATTCAAATTTGACATCCTCCTCGAGTGCCCGCATTTGTTTTCGGAGTTCCATCATAATTTGTCTTCGTGTTCCCAATCGTCGTTCAAAAATATCATCCATGATTTTTTTTATGTAATTCAAATTAAAAAAAAAATCATTTTTTTTAAAAAAAATATCATTGGGTTTCCTTCAGACAAATATCTAATGAGGAAACTGAAATGGATGAAATTCGCTTCGTTGGTGGGAGGTACACCATTTCAAAATAGAATGACGATTAAAAAACGCTTCATACCAGTATGGTGACTTTATTATCATCGAGATTGCCTCGATTTTCTCAAAATCGTCATGCCAATACATTAGTAAAATCTTGTTAATACAAAGTTTTTCCAAGGATAACGGAGAAAATGTGGTCATATACCCCGTATATTATTGCCAGTTGATTTTTATTCCTTTAAATCATTTGCACAATTGTTTGATAGGTTTCAAGTGCGGAAATCAAGGTGCCTTCATTCGGATATTCAAATTTAAGTTTTTTGGTGTGGAGCAAGGAAACATGAATGCCATTCAAATCAGAGGAATAGGTCGAAATATCTTCGCTCCTTTCTTTTATATAAATTTTCGTATAGTAGATTGGTTCTCGTTTGACGGAAAAGGTGTGTTTGTCGACTTTTGGAAAATTTGTGGTTGTTCCAACAGTTCGAACCTGAAGAGAATGCCAAAAAATGCTGCTCATCGAAACCTTCTCATGATGATATTTTCGATGAGAATTTAGAATCAAAAATCTTCTTTCTGATAGAAGCAAGGAAGGAATTTCGACGGCAAAAACCGTTTCCTTTTCAGAGGTACTTATTCTTGTCATAATAGGATCATCGTAATAATTGTAAAAAATTTGATACAAATTCTCCTGAAGCGGTGAAAAAAAAGTTGTCATTATTTTTAATTTATGGGAACGTTTTGTTTTTATATCAGTAAAGTCCTTCAGAAAGCCATATATTACACAGAGGGTAAGTTCATTCGTTCTGCGGGTTTATTGGCCTTCTCTTTTATAATTTTCCCACCAGTAGCTTTGTATATTTTACCTCTGGTATAGTAATGTTTTTTTAACACCGGATGATCATCGACAATGTCAACAATAATTGGATTACTATCTTTACGACGAAACACCCTTCCCAAGTACTGTAAAAAATACTCCTCCGTATCAACACCTAGAATCAACATGTCTAATCGATCATGAGAAAATCCAGTACCTACCTTCTGATACGATGATATTAAAATGCGACAATCACGATCAAATTCCAAATCACTCTCTTTAAATAGTGTCGTGGCTACTCCTTGGCATTGGAAATAGTCTGACAACCGTTCCATTTGCTTGATGCGTTTACAAAGAATCAAAACATGACGATCAGAATGTTTCATCGCATAATGATAGATCAACTCGATACGACGTGAACAAGTCGATTGTCTCTCAATCACAGAGTTCCAGTCAATACTCTTGTTTCTCGATAAGCTATGTTCAATCGTGACACCAGAATCAACACGATAGACTTGATGTGGGCAGTACAATTCCTTCTCGACACGATGTTCGCCAAAATATAAATCAAACAATGTATGAAAACCATCATTTCGATAGGGTGTTGCACTGAGACCAATCAAATATTCCGGCGAAACGCAGGATAATGCAGTGGAAAAAACTTTAGTCATAATTAAATGACATTCGTCGACCACGACTACTCCAATCGACATTTTCTCCAGCATCTCTTTCGAATACTTTGACAGATTTATCGCATTTACAATATAAATACTTGCATGTTCCATTTTCCATTTACCGCCTTTGATATAAATTGGATCAACGCCCAAATAGGATCGAATCGCGTCACGCCACTGTTCCACAAGGACCAGTTTGTTCACAACAATCAATGCACTTCGCTTCAAACGACATAAAATCGATAAAGTCGTAATAGTTTTACCGAAACCAGGGTATACCGCAAGAAGACAGGTCTTCATAGTATCCAGATGCGTCATTGCTTCCTCCTCAAGCTTCATTTGTTCCGGTCGTAATTGTCCTGAAAAAGACAATTCCGTTGTTTGTCTTTTGGGAAGAATTTGTTGAGAAAATCGCTTGGTTCCCCAAAAGAATGGGACTATCACCCATTGATGAAATGTCGATACAAATGGAATTCGTTCCGAAGCAACATAGTATTTTTTTACACCAAATTTCTTTTTGTGTCCATCATCATCTTTGGATACAAACAACTCTTTGTCCATTTTACGAATGTCCCTGTCCGTCAACTCATCGCGTTTTACTCGTACAGACATTTTATTATTACACCAAATATATCTCCTAATCAGTTTTTAGATTCATTTCATCGAAATGAATTCCATAAAAAATAAACAATACATAAACACTATATCTATGCCTTCACCTTCCTCGTTCGACCTTTTGGAACTTCGACTGGCGGAACCTTCACCTCGACCCCCTCTACAACCTTTTCGCTTTCCTCCGAATCATCCGAGTCGTCATCCTCCTCTTCCTCCTCCTCGGAAGATTCCAAATCATTCTCCGCATAAGTGTTCGAAAATGTAGCTTCAGGGCAAAGTAAACTCCGAATACCTGTTTCCTGTAATCGAAACATCACCTCATGTAATTTCACCTGTAATGAAATTTTATTTCCAATGAAAATACCTTCCACTTTCAAAGCAAAACTAACATAACATCGCTTTCCTATAATAGATTGCGGATTAACAATCTCCTTTGTTTCCTCATTTGTAAAAACAGTATTAATTTTGTCTTTGCGACGATCATATAAACATTTTGCATAAAGTGTTGGTCCTTTCTCTTCCACAATTTTCCCTTTTTCCATTTTCCAATACAAGGGGTTAAACTTCTTCAATTCAGACATTTCTAAATCATATTTATCAAATGAGGCTTTATTTTCTACCAAATATTTTTTAATGTACTCACAAAGATCTTTAAAACGATCGGTAAATTCAACTTCTTCCGTCGATGGATTTCCATTCGACCACAAAACAATTGGGACCTGATAGCCATTTAAATTTTGAGTCGCCAAATCCCGGGACTCTTGTAGACCCCAAGATAAAAGGGACGGTGGTGAAGGAAGAATGAGATCGGAGAGCTCACCATTTTTCGAAATATTTATACGAATTCGCTGATAAGAAAGTTTCTGACCTGGAATATTATTGACCTCTGGTTTGGAAAAAAGAATATCCTCGAAATTTAAAGTAGATAAAGAAGTTAATGATTTTGTCATGCTTGACTTTTTTTTTTTGAGAAACTCCACCTTTTTGCAGATTGTTCAATTTTTGTAATTTGGATATTTCTGTAGAAGCCTCTCCACACTTCCATTCCATCCATTTACAGATTCGGTCTTCCACTCTGTCACATATTTCAAATTTCGACCAACCATCTCAACTGGACAGCATCCCTCTGAACGGACACCCGGTGGTTGATAGCGTGATACATTTTCCATCATACATTTTTGTCGATTGGGTGAAATTTTCAAAATTGGACGTGTGTATTGTTCTTCTAGTGTTTCGTAGTCTTCACAATTCGAGTAATCGGTGCAGAAAAAGACAAAAAAGATTGAAATGACTTCAAGAATAAACAACACAAAAATAAACATATCTTTTTGCACATGTTTCATAAAGAAGAAGTATACCACGAGGAGTACTCCCAAGATACAAGATAAAACTACACCAGGAACGTTAATCATTTTATTACATGAAGATTATTTTTTTTTCATTTGTTTCATTTTGTAACACCCCAGTTCTTGCGTCAATTTGGTCGAATTTCTTAATACGTTTTTATATTTCCATTCTCCTGCCCGACTAGACGCACCTTTCAATCCACGACAGTTATACGTACAAGAAGATGTGTCTTTTGTAACCTTGTTGGCAATGGGAAACTTTAAAGCATCTGGTAACAGAAAGGCATCTTTACCACATCGATCATAAAGCTCTCGTCGTTCTTTGACACTGTTTGGTTTTTTTGCTCCCCATGGCACATTCTCTCGATCCACTCCAAATGTTTTGTTTCGAGAAATTGTTTTCGGAACCGTCTTATCCAAAACAGGTACAAATACCGGCTTCGATTCGACGACCTTACCGAATTTCACACCTGAAGATTTCAAATCCTTGTACAATGTGCCATTTTTTTTGATGAGTCGATTTGTTTTTGGATTGCGTACATATTCATTCATTCCTTTATTGTTGGTGTAAATTTTTTTTTTACGAATTAAAAAAAATGATTTTAATAACTAAATTATTTTATACAAAAAGATGGAAGAAATTATCACGTCTCCTTCAAACAATCGGTATAGTTTATTTCCAATTCGTTATTTGGACATATGGGAAAAATATAAAGAACACGAAGACGCGTTCTGGACCGCACGCGAAATTGACATGTCCATTGACAAAAAGCAATGGAACGAACTATCGGCCGGGGAACAGAACTTTATTACCAATGTTTTAGCCTTTTTCGCCAACTCTGACACAATCGTGTTAGAAAATCTACTTCAAAATTTTTGCCGAGAAGTTACACTTCCGGAAGCACGTTGTTTTTATCAATTCCAAGGTATGATGGAAAATATCCATACAGAAGTATACAATTTGATGATCGATACCTTTATCGACGATCAAAACAAGAAGGATCAATTGTTCCGTGCAATGGAGACCATACCCTGTGTAAAACGAAAAGCAGACTGGGCACTAAAGTGGATTCATGAAAGCGATCACAAAAAATCCAATGTCGCGAAACGCCTCTTTGCTTTTGGTGTGGTAGAAGGATTGTTTTTTAGTGGATCGTTCTGTGCAATCTTCTGGCTAAAAGAAAAGGGCAAACTTATTAATTCGTTAGGAAAAAGTAATGAGTGGATCGCGCGTGATGAAACCCTTCATACCAACTTTGCAATTCTGCTATACACCAAATACGTTTCCAACAAACTTAGTGAAGAAGAAGCTCATGGAATCATGCGCGATGCCTTGGAGATTGAGGAGGAATTTATTTGTGATTCTCTGACAGTTGCCATGATTGGTATGAATTCTGATTTAATGAAGCAATATGTGAGGTTCGTGGCCGACCGGTTGTTAGTGCAATTCGGATACCAAAAAATTTATTTTGTGGATAATCCTTTTCCGTTCATGACGAAAATATCATTAGACGGAAAGACAAATTTCTTTGAGCAACGTGTAAGTGAATACAATTTGGCTGGAAAAATATCCAATGCCGATCTGTTTGCCCTGGATAATCTTGATTCCAAGATTTTTTAAAAAAATGAAATTTTTATAGCATTTTTTATCATAATAAAAGATATTTATGTTGAATCAAGTAAACCACGAAACCATTTTCCCCTTTCTAGAAAACGTTGCCACAAATTATCAAATATCGGTAGATGAGTTGCGTGACTTATGGACCGACCTCACGAAGCAACAAATCCATCCGACGTCTCAGTACTATAAAGTCTATCAAAAAAAAATGAACAAGCAAGTAAAACCATGGCGTCAATTGACCGCCCGTCAACAATCAAATTTTCGACAAAAACAAATGAAGGATCTACAAGAAAAATTGACACAAAACTCTGAGGAAATACATCTCATACGATCCTATGTAAAAAAAAAATATTCACAAACCCCCATCGCTGAATTACGAGAACTCATCAAAAAAAATTATGACATTGATGCTACCGATTTCTCCATGGAACAATGTCTTTCTTCCATTTTAGAACATGATTTTGAGGTGAAATAGGTTAAATTATTTAAACATTCATTTTTTTTTAAGAAAATGAAGGTGGAATGGAATCAGAAATTTTATTGCGTCGATGAAAATGAAACTTTTGAAAAGAAACCTGAAAATCTTGAACGGTATGCAGCATTCTTGAAAAAATTAAACTGTAATCGTACCTTTGATACGCTGCTATTGTCTCATCCCCATCTCGGAGGATTCCTCGGAATAGAGCTCAGTCCATTCTACGACAACATTTTCATACTTAATTCGTCTACAATACCACAAGTTGCGGCGCTCGAGGAAAATAAAAATATACATCATGTAAGTAATGTCCATCGCAGTTCTGGTACCGATGTAGATTTTTTCCATGTGTTTGTGGATCTAACGGGCCGTTGTCCTCCGGGTTCAAACAACTGTGTCTATTTATCACCAGAACAATGGTGGGCACCCAATATGCAAGAATATTTTTGGGAAAAGGAAAACACTTATGTGTACCTTCCACGTTCATGGTGTCCAGGATTTGAAGCCATTTTTCCATGTACCGACAATAGTGTGTTGTTTGATAACCTCGTAGAAGTGTGCATGATTGTCAAAAATGGAGGAGATCTCTTCAAAGACATGATTCTTCATAACGCACATCTTGTGGATCATTGGACGATTGTCGACACTGGAAGTACGGACACAACTGTTCAAGTCATAGAGAAGGAATTGATTGATCAAAAACAAGGAACCTTGTTCTTTTGCCATTTTGAAAATTTTGAACAGGCACGTAATTATGCCCTTGACTGTTGTCAGGGGTTTTACAAGTTCACGATGGTCTTGGATGATTCCTATAAAATTCATGGAAACTTTCGAGAGACACTGGAGGCTCTCTGTACACAAAATGATACATCTTGTTATTCTTATTATGTACACCGGGCGGACACCCATTTTTTATCATGCCGAATTTTTCCCAGTTATCAGAAATTACGGTTCCAAGGAAAAATACTCGAAGAGTTAAATATCTCTACAGACAGTATTGAAAGAATTCCCCAAGAACACTTCTACATTGAAGATTCATTGGACGAAGAATCGATTCAGAGGACACTTGAGCGACACAAACATTTTGAAATCCCCATGCTTGAGAAAAATCTCCAAGATCAACCGCATAATGACAAAATTATGTTTCAACTTGGGGAACTGAATCGTTTTTTGCAAAATTGGGGAAAAGCCATTCAATACTACGAAAAGCGGCTGCCCATCAAATATAAGGGAAGTCTCATTGAAAGATGGAATTGTGCTTTTGAGCTCGGACGAATACATCATAATCATGAAAAATCAGGTTTGGACGTCTTTGAGAAATATTATCAATTGGCGAAACAAATTGATCCATCACGACCGGAATCTGATTTTATGCTGGGCATTTACTATTTTGAAATCAATGAATGGAACAAGGCCTTTTCATATTTCAAAGTTGCGTTCGATATTGGAATACCTGGACCTTCCTTTTTCAAACCAACCATGTATTACTTTTATATTCCACATTATGTTTTACGTCTTGCACTCCATTTTCGCGATAGTCTCTATGCAATCCGTGCTAGTCAATTGTTGGAACAACACAAATCAATCATTCAACAATGGCATCTTGAAAAACATTTATATGTTCCTATTTATTTGTTTCCTCAGCTACATGTTATTCTAAATCAATGGTTGGTTCCAATTTATCGACCAAACCTATGCAAGAAACCCATTGTCTGCTTCATCGTACCGTTTGGATGGACATCATGGACAGGCAAAGACCTCCATCAGAAAGGAATCGGAGGAAGTGAAACTTTTATTATTCAGTTGGCAGAAACCATGGCCAATTCGAAACAATATGATTTGCGAATTTTTTGCGAATGCTCCACCATTGTTTCGCACCATAATGTCACTTATTCTCCTCTCCCGACGTTTGCTGAATTTGCCAGAGAACACTATATACAATACTGCATCATTAATCGAAGTGTGGCCTATTCATCGTTGGCCATGCTGGCACCAAACGTGGAGAACGTATACTTGATTTTGCATGATTTCGTGACCCACTTTGATCATTTCCATGACGGATTCAAATTAAAGACAATATTCTGTGTTTCAAAAGAACTACAACAGCATGTTACTCCCCACATACCTTGTCCTACAAAATTGAGAATATTACAACCTGCTGTACCGTCATCCTTGTTGAAAATACAGGAAAAGGTACCCATGCGATTTCATTACTCCTCCACACCCGATCGCGGATTATATGTGCTTTTGAAAATGTGGCCTGATATATATCGTCTCAGTCATGATGTGAGTTTGCATGTCTACTCGGATTTAGACAATCCTTTTTCCTTGTCCCGGGCCCAAAATGAAATAACATGGATAAAAGAACACCAAGATGAACTGCATGCATACCATGTTGTTTTTCACGGCTTTGTTGGAAAAAACGTCTTGTATGATGCCTGGGGGAAAGCGGATATTTGGTTATATCCTTGCACGTTTCAAGAAACGTTTTGCATGACAGCATTGGAAGCGGCAGCATCACGAACTCTCGTTGTGTCGTCTGGTGATTGTGGTCTGGCGTCTTCAATTGGAAACCGGGGTATTATTATCCCAGGTGATCCGCGTACTCTGAATTGGATGGAAAACGCCCTCAGTGTCATCCAAGGGATATTTTCTGGGAATATTGATCGCAATGACTACGTCCAACGTAATTTTGATTGGGCAGAATCTATGACTTGGGAAGTCCGTGAGCAACATTTCCGAAACGTCTTGCAGACAGATTCAATCTCCTTTTTTTCAAGTCAATCCATGATCACACATAAGGACCGCAACGTCTTGCAATCATTGATCCATGGCAGCCCCGGTCATACCTCGATATTGTTATTAGAAGATGAAATGGGTGTCATGGCAGATTATTTTTTTCGAGAAGTGAATGGTTGTCGTCTCACCATCGTCAACGAAGGATCGCCATCTTGTTTTTTTGAATATAATGCAAAACGATGGATCGACCATACAATCCTTAAAAACGCTCCCTTGAATGCTTTGATTCAATTGATCAAAAAAAGTCATAAATTTGACATTATATATGTCAATCAAATGCCCAAACAGAATGTAATTCTGAATAATGCCATGTTTTTGCTACAATCTGGGGGGATATTACTCGTAGAAAAGCAAGGAGAAAATTCCATTGATCTTTTCGGTGTTCAAAAACATTTTGAAAATGAAGATTTCGCCATTTACTCTAAAACGCACATTTCACCGCCATCATGGAAGCCTAGCGAAAGTTTCCTTTTTTCAAGAGATGTACAATGGGAAAAACTGCTCGCAAAATATCTCACCTCGCTGCACAAAGATGTCGTCGAAATTGGTGTAGGTAACAGCTCTTTGTACTGCTTCAATGCGAACAAAAAGATCATATCCTTCATGCGTGATTCACCATTTGTCGAGTCCTTTCGAAACTTTGCGGAACACCAAGGTTTCCATCCAACGATTCATACCGCACCACCGATTCATATCAAGAGTCCTTGTATATTAATTATAAATAACCTTTTGTTAGCAGAGGATATTGACGATTTCTCGCAAGTAGAAAATATATTAATACGAAATAATGTCTCTAGCTTTCATCAAAAACTTGAATGGGAAAAGAAACTTGAAAAACAGGGATTCGTTTTGGAGTATTGTCTTCATAGTGAACACAATATTTGTCCTTTCCGCTATGTTGAACACTGGGAAAGACACGATAAATCGTTCCGACATTAAAAAGATACTAAATAAGGGAATTTTTTTTTCGTCACAAAATTAAATTTTCTCTTCTTTATAGAAAAGATGTCTATACTACCTCAATCGTGGCTCGTTTGGATTGATACAAATCTCTCCCGCGGCTCTAATCTAGAAATTCTGAAACAAACACTTAAAAAAAGATTTCCAAAAATCAATGCAAATCAGATTATTGCAGATCGAATTTTCCGAGTACCTAACTTGACAAAAGTCCTCTTCCCCGTAAAAAACTTTCAAATCTATTTCATAAAAAACTTTCTTACTTCAGCTGAATGCCGAACAGTTATTGAACTTGCCGGTCCGCACTTTGAAACGTCGAGTCTGTTTTCAGCATCAACATATGCAGATCCCAATTTTCGCTCAAGTTCAACCTGCCATCCACGAAATCTTCCCCAAAATCCATTTTGGGATACAATCAACACCAAAATTTGTAACGCTGTCAATATATCTGACTCGTTTTCTGAGCCTTTTCAAATTCAACGATATAAGAAGGGTAACCAATTTAAGCTTCACACTGACGCATTCACAACAATTCCAAAGGACAGGTATTTTCGCGGAGGGAATCGTTCTTGGACCTTTATGATATACCTTAACGATGTTACTGTTGGAGGAGAGACACATTTTGAACGTTTAAATCTAAAAATTAAACCAATAACAGGAATGGCCGTTGTTTGGTATAACATTTTACCAAACGGGAAAATCAACCATGATACTCTTCACGAAGGTCTGCCGGTTTTGCAAGGTGAGAAATATATTATTACAAAATGGTTTAGAGAAAACTCCATCTCCTAAAACAATCACATAATACAACAATCAAGACACTATAATAGTAAAATAGGAATATTAAATAATTTTTTTTCCTTATAAAAAAACTAAAGCGAATGAAAACAAGAAAAAATACATGTTTTCATTGATTTTGTACTATCTTCCCTCCTTCTTGGTCTGTGAATCACGCTTGGAATTTTCTTTAGTCTAAAAAGGGGTTTTGATTCATCAACACCGACACCGATTGCAAAAAAAAAATTTTTTATCTAATTGTAAGAGAATGGAAAAACACTTACAAGACGACCAGAGTAATCGAAAAAGCGATGTGGGAAGTTCCAACGATCAGATTGACGACTTTGGATTTATTATCCTACGACATGTAAACAGTGCCAGAACGGATAAATATTGGAAATATTGTTATGATTGCATTAGAAAGTTATACCCCGAAAATAAAATTCTTCTTATCGATGATGGGAGTAAATCCGAATATGTTACCGATCACCCATTATATAAAACTAAAATAATAGAAGCGGAGTTCCGAGGGAGGGGAGAACTGTTGCCGTACTACTATTATCTGACAAATAAGGAATTTAAAGCGGCGCTCATCATACATGATTCGGTGTTTATAAAAAAAAAAGTCGATTTAACTGTAGATAATTACAAAATGCTATGGAGCTTCGGACATGATTGGGATCAAATAAAGGACGAAACAAAAATCATAAATATTATCAACGATCCTGCATTAAAAAAATTCTACCAAAGCAAAAGTCAATGGAAAGGATGCTTTGGAGCAATGTGTATTATCACCCATGATTATTTAGTTTATCTGGATAATAAATATCATTTTTATAAATTACTAAATCATATCACTACAAAATATAATCGGTGTTCGTTTGAAAGAGTTCTTGCATGCATGTTACAAAAAGACGGCGTAAACAAGACATTATTTGGTGACATTCACAAATATGTCCCTTGGAATTTGCAATTTGAACGAAAAGATGCATACGATCTACCATTTGTAAAAGTCTGGTCTGGTAGATAGGTGATCCGATTGGACCACTTATTCCATATTTTCCAGTCATGAAATTCCTTTATTAATTCTACTTTTGTTTTTTAAATTTATGTTTCGCATATAATAGAATAAAGGTAGAAACGATAATAAGTATGTTCGCTATGACAATCGGTGCGCCATCAATAACATTTTCCTCAATTACAATGCCTGTTGCGTATAATGCAAAGAAGATTGCTGAAACGCATCGCAAAAGAAGAAATGTATATGAAAGACCCTCAACGTCTTTCGTTTTAAACGTAATGTATACTTGTGGGATGAGAACAACGGAGATTAAGAAGGAACCGATGTATCCAGAGGCGATATAAAAGGAATGCATATTTACTATTACGAAAAAAATAATGTTTATCAATTCTTGTCCTATAAAAAATGATTATATTTGAAAATTGTAAAAAAGTATAGAGGGTTTGATTAATTATGTTCCAAGCCAACTTTTTTATAAACTATATTTCTCTTTATCCATATTTCTCTTTATCACACAATGTATCATGTAGAAATGGGTCTTGACGCTGCGTGCAACAATGTCTCAGTTAAATGTGGCTCCTACGGAGCAATGACAGAACTTCATACAAGCCTGTTGATTGCTTTGAAAGATTATTTGGAAATGGAATCAGAAGTGCAGGGGAAAAATGTTATGATTGACATTTTAATTCAAACATTAAAGGACAAGCAATATCGAAAATTAAATTATCCAGAGTTTCAAATGGAATTTTGGCGTTTTGACCTTGAAGGATTTTTTCCATTTATAGCAATAGAGGACCAAGGATCCATGACGTCCTATGAGACAAAGCGCTTCATGAAAACATTTCGGACTGTTCGTGATTCTTTGTGTAGCAGAACATTACGTGGTATTTCGGATCTCCAGTCAGTGTTACAAGAGTCCATTCGAACCGGCGACGATGTGCATTTTTTTTAAATACGGTCAGATTTGAAGATCGGAAAAATTATAATCAAAACAAATAATTAGTTCTCTTAATATGACTTTCTGGTAAATTATGCATTCTATACTCTAATCTAGGCTTACGTTCATCTAATGAAACATTTTCATTAATTTGATAAGTAAAGCATAAAATTTCTTTATTACTATTTAATAGTTTTGCTTTCACTGTTATTTTATTATATATGTTTTCACTATTAGATTCAGAAATAAATCCTTCCTTTTTATCTAATTTTTGTAGCATTGTATTGTCATCTAAAAAATATAGGACACCATATGTTTTTGAATTCATACGTTTTTCAATATTTGCAACACCTGATCGTAATTTAATACTTTTAATATTTCTATACTTAAAAATATAATTATCGATATAACAAGAACCAATGACTACTGTACAATCTTCAGAAATAAATTTAAAAAAATGTGTTGTGTCCATATTTGATCCATAAGCAAAATAATACATATTAAATTTATAATATATAATTTTTTTTAGTTCACTGAAAAATTTATCGATTAAATTCAATAATTTTTTCATATGTCTTTTTGGAAAAAACAGAAAATAGTAAAACGAATAAGTTTTTTAATATGTGTATTTTAAATAAAATTTTTGAGAGTCCTTTTTTTTTTGCACCTGTAAATTTTTGTCCGATATAAAGAAAAGTTTCACTGTATAGAAATGTAATGATACCCAAGTTGTTTGTACAGGTTTGTCCCTCTGCATTCGAGCCACCTGCGGAAAGAATATGGCGGGATATTTTACCACATTGGCAATATCATAAATTCGATGAGCCAGGAATGGTTGAGTACTTTCGAAACCATCCTTTATGCGGATTTTCAAACATCGAGGAAAAATTTTGGTCCTTTGAGCGAGAAGGCGATCGTACCAATTTGTTCGTCTTGTATTATCTTTTTCAAAACGGGGGGGTATATGTGGATTGCAAGGCAACTGTGGACAAAAACCTGGAGGCATTATTGACAGAGGATGTGGTATTGGTAAGTTCATGGCTGAACCATTATAATTATCGGTATATTTTTACGGGGTTTATCATGGTTGAAGTAGGTAATGAATTAATATTGGCTGCCTTGGAGAATTACTACAACACCATCACAAGACCATGGGAACAATGTCATTGTTGGTTTAACAAGGAAATGTATCGTATAACACGATCGTATCGAAAACAGGTTAAAATTCTTCAACAGCACAATTCGTCAACATCGTCCCACGTGTCACAAAATTATGGGGTATCGTTTATTTTGGATGAAAATGAAATGGTTTTAATCATTCCAGACAATTAGAATGAAATTGAAAAATAGTCCATGATTCGGTTGGACTTGATGGAATAACGAACATGTAGAAAAAAATGTTCGTTATCAAACGTATAGTTTGTCGTTCCATCATAATTTTCCATAATGTCCCTGTGTATATCTGGATGTTCGAGAAGACACAGACTTTTTATTTTGTTGTAGAGTCGGAGACGATATTTGTGTTGTTTCAATATGGTTGGCGTCAAATCGAGCGCAGGAATATAGGGGATAATGTGATAATGGAGGAGGTCTTGCGAAATGTACGGTAGTTTCAAAAAAGTTGAATACATTTCCATTTATATAACAGAAAAATTACCAAAAAAAATATAATGACAAAAACGATAATGGTAAGATAGAGAGCATGATTACATTGATTCTCGTTTGAAATTTGTGCCAAGTAGTTTTCCATAATCTTGGTATTTTCGTCGATCGAGGCTGCAGCAGGTTCACCTGCTTTGACCCATCGCATCGAAAGATTGGGCTTGTGCTTAGACAACTTCAATTCTGGGTCAAAACTGAGAAAATAGATTGTATCGCCTTGGGACATTGTTAATGTAATATCATCATCATAGTCAATGAATCGTTGGTTGTTCTGTTTCGCACAAAATTGGTTTTCCTCATCGGGGAGAGCGGTGACGGGCTTCCATTCGAACGATTTGGTTTTAAAATTACACGTCAAAATTTCAGTTCGATCATAATTCGACCAAAACAAATTTGTTCCACTCATCAGACGAATGTAGGAATGTTGTCCCAAGCCAAACACAAAAGGTATCGCGGGGATAGAAGTTGACAAGGTAAGTTGATTCGAGACGTAATAAGTTGTACCATCTTTACGAACTTGTAAATGACAAATCGCATGATTCAGAATGAGTTTTTGGGGCACGACAAGGGATGGATAGATCTTTTCATTGTAAAACAGATGCATATCAACGTTTTTGTCGGTAGAGAACTGTGATTTGTTTTGTTTGTGAACCAGCATTCGCGCGAGGGGGCGATTCAGGTAATCGATGGTGTTGAACGGTAAACAATATGATTTTGTCCATGGTGGTTTAATATACATTCCTAAATGACAATTGTCCGAGGATTCGCATCTTGCATGACAGTCCTCCAAGGAAATGCCACGAAGACATTCACCATTTACCGTATCAATGCATGAATTGCCCGACCCGAAGGGGTTTAGAATATAGTCGTCCAATACTTTCATTTTAGTTAAGAAAAAATGCAAAAATTGAATTTTATCGTATTTCCTGGATTTAGAAAAAAAAAAATGGCAAAAATTGTTTGTGGTATCGATTTAGGAACAACATATAGTTGTGTTGGCATTTTCGAGAATAATAAGGTGGAAATCCTTGCGAATGAGACTGGAAATCGTACGACGCCAAGTTGGGTTTCGTTTGGCGAAGAACGTTTGATTGGAGAAGCGGCAAAACAAAATCGGAACAAGAATCCTGAAAATACAATCTACGATGTCAAGCGTCTGATTGGACAATCGATGACCGACCGGAAGTTGCTGACGGACATGAAGGTTTTACCGTATAAGATTGTAAACGAGCAAGATAAACCGCAGTTGGAGGTAACATATAGAAATGAGAAGAAGGTTTTTAGTCCAGAACAAATCTCTGCAATGATATTGGAGAAAATGAAGAATATTGTAGAAGCCTATGCCGGATCTCCGGTGACGGATTGTGTTATTACGGTACCTGCCTATTTTAATGATGCACAACGTCAGGCGACAAAGGATGCGGGAGTGATTGCGGGGTTAAATGTTTTGCGAATAATTAATGAACCGACGGCAGCATCCATTGCCTACGGTCTGGATAAAATGAAGGATGGTGAAGAAAAAAATATCCTTGTCTTTGATTGTGGTGGTGGTACACATGATATTTCTTTACTAAACATTAGCGATGGCGTATTTGAAGTCAAAGCCACAGCAGGTGATACGCATTTGGGTGGCGAAGATATCGATCGTATTTTGGTTGAATATTGCATACAGGAATTTCATAAAAAAAACCCTGGTAAAAAGGTACATGAGAATAAAAAGGTTCGTGCTCGTCTACATACGGCGTGTGAACGTGCAAAACGAACGTTGAGTAGCAGTACGAGCGCGATTATCGAGGTCGATGCTTTATATGAAGGAATTGATTTTGGGTACACCATCACTCGCGCGAAATTTGAGGACTTGTGTAGTGAACTGTTTCGGCGAACCATGGATCCTGTTCAAAAAGTGCTTCTTGATGCGAAAATTTCCAAAGGACAAGTGGATGAGATTGTTCTTGTAGGAGGAACGACTCGTATTCCAAAAATCCAGGCTTTATTGCGGGATTTTTTTGGGAAAAATTTAAATTCTGGTGTGAATCCCGACGAGTGTGTGGCTTACGGTGCTACAATTCAAGCGGCCGCTTTGGCTGGCATACAGTCAGAAATGACGGAGAATATCTTGTTATTGGATTGTACACCATTATCTTTGGGTATTGAGACATCGGGTGATGTTTGTACCGTCTTGATTCAGAGGGGTACCACTATACCAGCACGAAAGACCCAAACATTTTCGACGTATTCTGATAATCAACCGTCTGCAACGATAAAAATATTGGAAGGAGAACGTTACAAAGCCAAGGACAATAATGTTCTTGGTACGTTTACGTTAGAAAATATTCCACCATCGCCTCGTGGAATACCAAAAATTAATGTGACCTATGATATTGACGCGGATGGTATTTTACATGTTACGGCAGAGGTTGAAAATGTGCCTGGTGGGAAGAAAACCTTAACCATTAATAATGGTGATCGCAGTCTTTCCAAGGAACAGATTGAGCAAATGGTTGCTGACGCAGATGAATTTAAACAGGCCGATAAAATTGCAAAAGAGAATCAAGAAGCGCGACAGTCGTATGAGGAGCTATTGTTGCAACAAATAAAATCTTTGCCTCCCGATGATTCTTCTTCAACGAGGGAAGCACTTCAAAAAGAGTTAGATTGGTTAAATGACTTCACACTTGAGAAGGGTGAGGTCGTCAAGCGTCAAGAAGAATTTTTGAAAACGTTTGCTCCAGGTCCCGATCAAAAAGTGAGACAGGATGAAGCTCCTTCGCCAATTATTGAGGAGGTAGATTAGGAAAGTCGTTGGAGGGGTGCTGAAGTAGACCTCGTTCAATTGTTTTGAGTAGGTTTTTTTTTTCAATGGTTTTGTGTTCGAGCAATTCTTTTGAAAGAAAACATAGTAGTTTCTTATTTGCAGAAAGAAGTTGTGTGACGGATTGTTTCGCATCCAAAATGAGTTTTTGGATTTGCTGATCCGCGCAACGTTTATATTCTTCACTATGATGAGCGTAGACATCTTTGGTCGACATGTGATATTTCAAAACCATATCACTGGCAATTTTTTTGACACGTTCCAAATCATCAATGGCACCGGATGAAATATTATCGTCATACATTATTTTTTCGGCGACCAACCCGCCGAGAAGTGTTTTAATTTTAGCAAACAAATAGGTTTTATTAAAGAGAAATACTTCATTTTTAATCATGAACTGAGTATATCCGAGGGTTGTTTCTCCAGGGGTTTGAATGGTTATTTTTGTAGGTTTTTCATGTTCAGGACATGCCATGGCTACTAATAAATGACCCACTTCATGATGAGCAATTCGTTCGTGCATTTCCAAGTTGATATTTTTTTTTCGAACGGTATATCCTACTAAAAAGCGTTCACGAATATTTTCCAAATCAGAAAGTCGGACTGGAATTTTATTTTCTCGAATATTTTTAAGACAGGCTTCATTGAACAAATTTTCGATATCAGCACCGGATAATCCACCGGTTAATTCCACCATATCCTCCATATCAATTGCTGGGTCTAAAGGTTTATAACGGCTATGGATCCGAATAATTTCACGACGTGTTTCCGCATCTGGATTTGGAACATGGATCGTTTTATCAAAACGACCCGAGCGCAAGAGAGCTTCATCTAGGACATCTTTCCGGTTCGTTGCACCGATAACAAAAATATCATCTTTCGCACTATCGAATCCATCCATCAAAACTAAGAGCTGATTCAAGGTTTGATATTTTTCGGACCCTCCTCCATCCTCCGAAATGACACGTTTGGAACCAATTACATCGAGTTCGTCAATAAAAATAACGGCCGGTTGATTTTTGCGTGCAGTCTCGAATAATTTCCGCATACGTGCAGCACCAACGCCAACGTATTTTTCATTAAACTCCGATCCGGAACTAGCAATGAACGAAAAATCACACTCACCTGCAAAACATTTTGCCATAAGGGTTTTGCCATTTCCGGGTGGACCCTCCAAGAGGATTCCTCGGGGAGTCCGTAATCGATATTCCTTATAAATTTCCTTTTTGTCAAAAATATCTCGAAGTTGTAAAAGCTCGTCTTTAATATCTTTATAGCCTCCGATATCTTGAAAAGTTTTGTCAGGTTTTGACTTTACATGGAACGTATCCGAGAAATCATCGTTCGGTGACATAAACTGCTCTGGTTTGAACGGCAGGGGGATTAAAATGGTTTCAATAAAATTTTTTTTTGTTCCATTTTTTGATTGTGCGTGGGAAAAATGCGAAAAGTTATCGAACATGTGATAAGAGTTTACACAATAAAACCATATTAAAGCGTGTAGCGATAAATATTGAATCTTCATTCCCTTTTTTTTAATATTTCCTTTTCTTAAATGAAAAAATGATTTTTTTGTTTATTTCATCATATGGAAAAACAAATAATGCAAGCAATTGTTTTTGGTGGCACACGTGGGGTTGGTAGGCAGATTGTGGATGCACTCTATCATCGTCAAATCCCGGTCATATTTACAGGAACGGACCACTTTAAGACAAAGCAAATTGAGAAGGAATTTAATAATCAAAAGGCTTTACGGGGAATGGCTCTAAAAATGGAGGAACCGGAAAAATTTCCACGATTTGTAGAAAACGTGTACAAATCTGGGTTTCAGCCGAATATTCTTATCTTTAACGCGGGCTATCTATCGCTACGAGCACATGAAAAGGACCAAAATTTGCAAAAGTTATTCCAAATCAACACACTTGCACCAATCATGCTGACGGAACATTTCTTGCCCCAGATGCAAAAGAAAAACTATGGTCATCTAGTATATACCTCTCCTACGTACAAAATTGACGATAAAGTGAGGTACCTCACACCTTATATGCAAAGTAAACTTGCACAAACAACATACATGAAATCGATGGCCAGAGTTCTACGCTACCATAATATTAGCTGTAATAGCGTTTGGACCAAATATCCGCTTTGGACCGACGCTTTGCGACTTCGCAACATTGGTTCACGCGAAGAATGTGTGGATCCGAGAATTATGGTTCATGTGATTGAAGAAATTCTTTTTCATGAAAACCCTTTAACGTTTAAAGGGAACGAACTGATTGATGACTCCTATTTGCGTACAAAAGGAGTGGACACTAGCAATTATTTTCTCGGTACAAAAACTCGCGACTTGGATGAGGTCTTCTTATCTCATTTGAAATCTCCGAAATCAGCAAATGAAGGTCCCAAATTCGTTTTTTAGTTCTGTTGATAAAAATTGAAGTTTTGTTTTATCTTTCAGTAGTCCAAATGATCGGTGTTGATTCTGAAAAACGAAAGGAGGAATTATTCAGTCATCTAATGGAACAACTACAAAAGTGTCCTTCGTCGGCTGATGAAGATCGCCTCAGACGGTTGTGTCATGCTTATAATTCTCATACTGAAAATCCCAAGCTGTTTGGTCTTTCTACGATAAAAACATTCAAGATGGGTGATTTGGCGAGAGAAATCCTCGACTCAGAGGAGCACAGCGCATTGGAAGTTATTTTTTCGAAAGGATATCCCACTAGTCTGATGGAATGTCGAGAATGTCTGACACATCAGTCGCACGAAAATTTTCGATTTTATAGAAATCGTGTTGACAAGAATGGATATTATATTCGGTTAAACGCAATTTGCAAAACGTGTGAGAAAACGTTGAACGATGAACGTCAAAATACTTTGCAAAGGGAACATGAAAATATACCTCCGCGACCACGGTCTGGTGACATTTGTCCCTCTTGTAATCGTGAGCATCGACGCGGATGGCATCGAGATCATGATCCGGTTACCCATAAATTTTTGGGTTGGAAGTGTCACATATGCAATATGAAGCGGCATGATCAACGGTCCCTGTATAACCAAAAGGGTTGATTTGCACTTTCATATTGGTAATACTCGCAATGTCTCATAAAGCAGGGAAAGATATTCTCCTTCCTGAGGTCGACATGAGACAAGAGAACCTTCTTTCGTTTGTTTTGGCAAACGGACCTGTACAAAGTTATTTTGTACAGCAGGTTTAATTAAAATTTCTCCATGCCGTAAATCTCCATTGGAAAAAAATGTGGTCGGTTGCGAGGGATTATGCATCAATTTTGCTAATATTTCAATGGCATCAATACAACTCTTCTTTTGGGTATAGATGGGTTTCGTAAAATAATTATACCAAAGTAAATATTGAAGAGTATGTACGTCTTTTTGTTTTTGAAAAAGTAATCGGTTTCTTTGTAGAATCAATTGTTTTCGCATCGACTCTTTGTTAAAGGAAGAATAATCTAATTTCATTGGCCTTTTTTGGACCTGTAATAATACAGTTGTTGGAAATTTTTTAATTATTTTTGTCTTTCATTTTTACAAGTTTTTCTTTCGTTTGATAAAATGGTCTTTCGAAAGAAAAACGCATAGTGAAATCTTTTTCAGTATAATTTGCGATTGATAATCATTTCGAATATTGATCAGTTTGTAGGCGCAATGTTTGTTCATATACATAAAAGCCAACCGCATTCGCAATAACGGCGCGAATCGCTGCAAACGACAAACCCTTCCACAAATTGCCTTCTTCGATGGCTTGTCGGATACTTGTGGTTAAACCAGTTTGTATTTTCGTCTTTATGGTATCCAAAGGATAGGTGAGAGTCCATGAACATAATCCAGCTATCCCTCCAGAGAAAAGGATTGGTACTTCCAGTTCGCGCATGTTATGATATGTGGAATAATACAGTGCACAGGAAGGAACCGCACGCATTAGGACGACATGCCAAAATCGAAAGGAATAGAGCCAAGAGTTATTGATTGTTGTTTTCTGTTGCTGGCTTTCAATTTTATAAAAATCGATCGGGGTGTCGACCACAGAGCTAACTACTCCTGTGAAAGATCCAGCGATATATGTATTTTTTGTCTTTTCATAAATTTTGCCATACACGCCAAAACTGATCCCCGTGAGGAAAGGAGCTTGTAATAAAGGATAGTGAACCCCTTTGAACAGATTGGTCAATGTGGTTTTTGGTGGTTTGAGTTTTGCGTAATTTTGGCTCCATACTTTCAAAGTATCAAATGGATGACCAATCACGGTTTGGAATACTCCAGATACAAATCCTGCATAAAACTGTTCCATATTTATAAATATGACGGAAATTAAAAAACTATATTTTTGGAAGGAAAAAATGAATATCTGTCCTTGATTTAAAACCTTAAAATGAATTATTACATTGCTGAAACGACAGGTTTTTTAGGAGGTGGTATCTCTGCAATTATGTTTATCCCGCAAATCATGAAAATGTATCGTACAAAACTCGCCAATGATATTTCGACAAGTACTCTGGTAATGGGGATTGTAGCATCTGGTTTTGTTTTCATCCATGCGCACTTGGTGGGCTCGTTGTATTTGATGATGGGTTGTGGAATTTCGGTTGGCATTCGATTGTTCACCTTAGTTTACAAAATAAAGTTAGACGCCCATTCAATCATTTAAAGTCATATTTTTTTTATACAAAAAATAACTATGTGGCGAATTGTATTGCTTTCTTCTTTTATCATGGTCGCACATTGTTTTCAAATGACACCCTATGAATCGTACCTCGATCGAATAAAAAAACAGGCCATTAAGAACCGTCAGGAAATTCAAAGTAAAGCGGTGCCCAACAACACGACAACGCCGATTGTGTTGATTGACCCCCAATCCCTTTTTGGAAAGCCAAAAAACACGGAGAAATGGAATTTTGAGAATGACATTACCGTAAATTTTTCACATATTGGGGGGTACCAGGAAATCAAGAACGAGTTACACCAGGTGAAAGAATTGCTCCTTTCACGGGATCTATATGATGGATATAATATACGAACACCGAAAGGGATGCTCCTGGAAGGACCACCTGGAAATGGAAAAACGTTGCTCGCACGGTGTTTTGCCGGTGAATGTGGATTTAATTTTCTTAGCCTTTCCGGTGCTGAATTTAATGAAAAGTATGTCGGGGTTGGCGCACAGAGGGTACGGGAAGTTTTTGAACTTGCTACAAAAAATCAACCTTGTATTATTTTCATTGATGAACTCGATTCGATTGGAGCGAAAAGAAGTACGTCCGATGAAGGGGCCAGTATTGAACGATTTCAAACGTTAAATCAGCTGTTGGTATTGATGGACGGCTTCGACCGCGAGAAAATGAAACATGTATTTATTATTGGTGCTACGAACCGGAAGGATATGTTGGATCCCGCTTTACTTCGTTCCGGTCGTTTTGATAAAATTGTGCATGTTCCACATCCTGATGAAGCAACCCGAAAAGAAATTATTGATCTCCATCGGATTCGGAAGCCCATTCAAATAACGACGGAGGAGATGATCGCCTCCACGGAAGGACTGTCCGGTGCTGATATTGAAAATGTCTTGAACGAAGTAAGTTTATGGGCATTGCGTCACAATAAAACTGTGGATACGGTTTCAATGGTGGATAGAACTCGGGATAATATTATCCTTGGTACTACCACATCGAATGCGGTGTTAACTTACGATTTGCAGCAACGGGTTGCCATCCATGAATGTGGCCATTTACTCATGGGACTATTCTCGACCTTACATGAGCCTCCGTCCAAAATAACAATTGATAGCTGTGGGCATGGTTCTCTAGGATATACGTATTTTGTTCCAAATCGAAAAGGTTTGTATTCGAAAACGTATCTCCGGGAAAAAATAATGATATTCCTGGCTGGGAAAATTGCCGAAGAGATTCTTTTTGATGAAGAGAGTTCAACCGGGGCTCTGGATGACTCGATTCGTGCTACGACGCTGGCAAAAGAGATGGTCCTGGATCATGGGATGGTTCCACGCCCGATTCATTCGCTTTTGAGTGAGCAGGTAAAGCTCTTGGCAGACAAACAAATTCAAAACCTTGTCGAAGATTGTGCTATCGAGGTACGAAAGCTTCTTTTGAGAAATAAATCGATGCTTCTGTGGTTGGCAAATACATTAGTGCGGAAAAAAACAATGGACAGGGAACAAATCATGGAAAATGTCCGGATTGCCAAAATGTTGTATCCAACCACTGATCTTATAATTACCTTATGAAAACCTGGAGAATGTATTAAACAATTTTTAATTTTTTTATTAGTAATAAAAAATGTCGCTGATACAAAATATTGCAGATGCTGATTTTCCTATAATTGTATTCGACAGGGAACCGGAAATGGATTCAAATGACATAATACAGAAAATACTATATTCCAAAGGTCCGATTGCGGTGTCCATCAATGTCTTAAATTTTGATGTTGATATCACAAATCCTTCGGATAATCCTGGTCAGTTTATTCTTACGAATAAAATAAATCTAGACGGGAATACCATTCAAGCGAATCATGAAGTACTTTTAGTTGGATATGGCACACTTGATGATAAAAAGTATTGGATCTTAAAAAACTCCTGGGGCCAACAGTGGGGAAACAGAGGGTTTTTCGCCATTTACATGACATCAAGACCATCGGAACTATTTCAGGATGCTTTCTTCTGTGATAGTATGAATCTGCAGTATAATAAGGATTCGCTAAAACAATACTCCTCCGAACTCTCCCCTTTTGACGTATTTCAACCTGAAAATGCATTCAATGCGGTGTCGAGAAAAAATGTTGCAGCATCCGAACGGGCCACGGACACAACACAACGATACCGCTTAGGATACAATCCATTTTTGCCGGCGGTAGACTCGCCTTTGATATCACGTGCAAAACCAATTTCTATCCCCAATATAATAATCCCTTTGGCCTATCAAGATAAACTCTCCTATACCAATAAACACAACCAATACAACGTACCAGTGTGCGGTCCTTCATGGGATCAGGGTAACTGTGGCTGCTGTTGGTTGTTTGGTACAAATGACATGCTATCCACCGCCCTCGCGATATCGAGTCTGGAACCAAATCAGACACCAATCTATATTTTTATTTCACCTCAATGTATTTTGGATAAGATGCAGGCTCAATTTGTAGACGGATGTGATGGCGGAAATTCATTTCTCGTGAAAGCAGATTGGCAAGGTCTCTCTGAGAACAGTGATTATTACGACATCCATCTTGTAGTACCTTCCGATGAAAATCTTTTTTTTGGTTTGCAACTTCTTCCGTATGTTGCAGGTGGCGATATTACAACCCCAATTATTGATCAATACATAAAACCTTCCCAACATGAAAAAGAAACCTATGTCAATGATGAATCCAACACTACAACAACTTCCACCACATTTAATATTCTGGCTTATATCATGTTTGCATTAATCGGAATTATCATCATTTTTACAATCGTTCTACTCTTCCTCTATGGCAAAGAAACAAAATGGAAAAAATAATGATTGTCCTATTTCGATTTAAATAGATACAATTTATATAAAAAAAATATGGATTATAAAGTAATTTTATGTATTTTAGCGGGGGTGCTTATTGTCACCGTGTGCGGTTTTTATGTTCTATTTCGTCGTTTAAATAGGCTAGAAGCGGCCAGTGTTCAGCTACAGCGATTTTTATTAATGTCGAGGACCCAACAGGAAACCATGGCACCGGAGAGAAAAGTACCTGTTCAACCAGCCACATCACCAACAACCACACCTACAGGCCCTCGTCAGAGACCCCAAAATCCAATGGGAAACTTGAACACGGTTCTACCAATGATGAACACATTCATGACCATGTTCCAAGGAAATGATGCACCAGAACCGGAAGAAATCAATGATAGAGCAAAAGAAATGGTACAGGAAGAAAATAAGAGAAGAGGATTGGAAAAGGAAATTGAAAAGGAATTGGGCGAATTGGCAACTTCAGAAGTGAAAGAAGGTCGGGTTGAAGACGATGACGTCGAGGAAGAGGAAATTTCAAATGATAATCCAGTGCGCATAGAACATAAACAAGAAACACCCAAGACCGTGGAAGTATCCTGAGATATGTAAATAAATTAATTTTACTGCATAAATTGATTTTAGTCTTTATAAATTTTATAGAAAGTGTAATCGTTTTTATATCTCGATCGCATTTGTCTGGACATGATATCCTCTCTAAATTCTATCTGATCCTGATCGAATCTCAAAGGAAATATATTGTTATTTTTTTCAAACATGCGTTCTTTCACATAGATGGTGGATTTTGAGTCCATTGGATCTGTATATATAGTTGGGACGACACCACTTGGTAGAACAAACAAGGGTGACGTATATGGTGAATTATCGGCATAGGTTTTGTAGATAATGTTTCCACCTTTAATAGAGGCATAATTGGGATAAATTCCTGCATAAACACCATACGTGTTCTCTTTTGTATATATATCTTGTGTCGGATCTGTATTTTTTGTCTGGATGGGTGGACGATTTAATGGTAAGCGCTGTGCGCGAGGTGCATCAAACGTCCGTGGATCCATGCTCTCATAGCCCAAAGGTGTTTTGTAAAAGTTAGAAGATTCCACAAGCGAAAAATCTTTGTTGTTTATAAAGTAGACCGGTTCAACATCCTCAGGTTTGACATAGGGTGAAATATATTTGTTTGTGGACATTTTATTATATAGTTTTTTTTTTAAAAAATATCATCGTCATTGACTAATGCAGAATCGAAATTTTGTTCATGTTGGTCAAATGTCTCCAAACTTTGAATCAAATCCTTCTTTTTCTTATTGCGGATATCTATTCCACGAATCTTGCACACATCTCGTAATTCGTCAAAATTCAAATTGTACAGATTACGATTCTCCAGAATTTCGCTCACCCTTTCTGAAACACCTTCCATTGAAGAACGTAATGCTTGTGCTTCCTCAATCAAATCCACCTGCGAATTGCTCCGTAATTTCCCATCAGTAGGTTTTGAAAGATATTCGATCAAATGCTCTTTACGACGTCCTGACACCTTTTTCATGCCCTTTTCGCGACACAATCTTTTCAATTGATCCATATTCATTTTGGAATAATCTACATTCGTTGGAAATACAGGTGCTACATGCTCTTCATCGATCGATCCGTTAGCCAAAATCCCACTCTCGACCGTCTCTTCTACCATGGGCGTATTCGGAGCCGTCTCTTCTACCATGGGCGTATTCGGAGCCGTCTCTCCTACCATGGGCGTATTCGGAGCCGTCTCTTCTACCATGGGCGTATTCGGAGCCGTCTCTTCTACCATGGGCG